>CAZPSY010000361.1:0-1017 GCA_964589295.1 uncultured Ignavibacteriaceae bacterium | reverse complement strand
AAAAAACGAGATGGATTTGAATTTGCTAAATATGATTTCAGCGCAAACCATAGAAGAGCAATGCTCTAAAATAACAAGCTGGCTTAAGGAACAGTACCCTTTGGACGGCATTGGATTTTTTCTCAAAGAACCCGGGACGACCCGGTCTCATTTTTTCACGGAAACCATTCCGATAAATATGGTTCAAAATCTCCAGGAGATGCTTGTCAGCGTCAATCAGACGGAAGCGGCAAAGAAGGATGCCCTGTTTTTTGCACAAAAAGACGGGGGCTTTGTCGCTTTCAGCCCCCGGGAACATGCCGGCTCACCGGAACCCATGGGCCTTGCCATCCCTTTAGAAGTCCTGAACCGCTCCGTTGGGACTCTGGCTCTGCTTGCAGATTCAGAAACGATTCAAAAATTTACAAATGAAACCCCGGAAAGACTCTCTTTTGTTCCGCTAATATCCCGCCTTGTGGATAATGCTGTTTCACATGAACAAAAGGACAACAAAATACGCATGCTCAATCTGTACCAGACCGTCAGCTCTTCACTGGCCTACATGGGCGACTTGATGGAACTTCTGACCACCATTATCAGTATTGTTACTTCAGAACTCCAATGCGAAGAAAGCTCGGTTCTCCTGTTCGATCAAGCCTGCAATGAGTTTGAATTTTTTACGGCTGTGGGCGAAACCGGGATGGAACTCGTGACATTACGCTTCCCCGCCGACCGTGGGATTGCCGGTCGGGCGCTCAGAGAGCGAACCACCCAGGTCGTCAATGATGTTCAAAGCGACCCTGACTTTTACGGCAATATCGATGAAGACCATGATTTCAAAACAAAGTCACTGATTGCAGCGCCCCTGATCGCCGGTGATGAACCTGTGGGAGTTTTAAACGCCATCAATAAAATCGAAAACAAATTTTTTGATAAAGAAGATGATCAGGTCCTTTCGGCCATTGCAGATGAGGTGGCGTTGGCCGTGAAAAATGCGAGACTCTTCGACTATGTCGTCGACAGTTACTGTAAAATAAG
>CAZPSY010000360.1:0-1038 GCA_964589295.1 uncultured Ignavibacteriaceae bacterium | reverse complement strand
CAAAACAATATCAAGAATTTTGCCGTCCTTGGTGAGACGTTGGGTTTCGAAACCGTAAATTCTCTTGTTCTCTAAAAGCTGCTGGATACCCAGGCGGGTTTTTTCCTTCTGATCACCCGGCACAAAGGAGATCTGTTTCCCCTTGAGTTCGTCGAGTGTCCATCCAAATGTTTTTTCAAAGGCAGGGTTCAGATAGGAGACAGTGCCATCCATGTTGAAGACAAACACCGGAACCGGCAGAAATTCCATAAAAGATCGATATCGCTGCTCTGCCCTGCGGCTGGCCAGATACTGCTCCTGGGCCCTTTTCTCAGAGGTTTTCAATGCCCGCTCGGCATTGACCTTGTCCGTGACATCTCTGGCGATTCCCTGAAAGCCTACCTTGGTGCCGTTTGTATCTTCTAAGAGGTTGGCATTGATCTCGAGTATTCGGGTTCCACCATCTTTTCTGGAGATTTCCCATAGGATGTTGTTGACGCCTTTTCCTGTTTCGAACATTTTGTTGAAGCTGTCAAAGGCATATTCAGCATTGGTGCTGTCCATAAAATGCCTGAAATTCCGGCGTTCGATCTCCTCCCTGGAATACCCGAATATTCGGCACAGCGCATCGTTGAAGAAGACAAAATCTCCCTGGATGGTGGTTTCAAAAAATGCATCGGCAACGTCCTGGATGAAAACACGATAGCGGTCCTGGGGTATGTCGCAGGCTTCCAGCATAACCGCATCATTAAGGCGATGGGTGTTTTGAGGCAATTTATTGCTCATCGGGCGAAACCTTTGTAGAGTTCAATTTTGAATTCTTAGTTTTTAATTTCTTTGCTCAAGGATTTTAGCTTTCAACCACCCTCGAACCCTCGAATCCTGGACCCCTTGAACCCTATCTCTTAATCTTTGTTATTCCCCGACTCCAGAATGCCAAAGGCGTCAGCGTCTAGAATGCGGACACCAATATTTTGAAGGAGTTTTATGGCTTTGTCGTTATCGCTGAATTTAAAGATCATGACCGCCTTGTCGGATGACAGGCCGATGAAAGCGTAC
>CAZPSY010000359.1:0-1049 GCA_964589295.1 uncultured Ignavibacteriaceae bacterium | reverse complement strand
AGCTTTACAAAAGCTGCCAATTCCACATTTCGAACCCAGTCTGCTATTAGTCAACAGATTAAGAATCTTGAAGAAGAATTAGGATGTCAGCTCTTGGAAAGGATAGGCAAGCGCAAATTGCGTCTGACTTCTGCCGGCGAAAGGTTCTTTAAATTTTCAGAGAATATTCTGGAAAGATACGATTCCCTTAATGAAGAACTCAACGAATTGAAAGGTTTGCAAATTGGTCATTTGAGAATGGCCGCGCCTTTTACAACTCTATACCATTTAATTCCGTTTGCGCTAAAAAGTTATATCAAAAAATTTCCAAATGTTGAGCTGACCATACTCGATCGGTCACAGCAAGATATTCTTGATCTTATTAAAAATGGGGATGTCGATTTGGGCCTTGTACTGGAATCCAATGTCCAAACAGATCTTACAGCAATTCGTTGGAAGAAGGTGAGAACCGCTTTGATGACACCCATAGGTCATCCTTTGGCCAAAGTTAAAAGAGTCACACTGAAACAAATTGGAAAATATCCTCTGATTTTACCCCCCAAAAATATAAAATACCGTAGCAATTTAGAAAAGAGATTTCAAAAACTCGGTATTGACCACCATATCATCATGGAATCTTCTAATGTTGAGTTAAGTTCCCTGTATGTCGAGATGGGGCTCGGTATATCTTTTGCTACAATAGTGAAAGATTTGCCGGAATTAAAAAAAAGAGGGTTGGCGTTTTTTCCAATGGATCATTTGTTTAAACCAGACTATATAGTGGTGGTTATGAGGAAGGATAAGACTCTGATTTCATACAAAAACGCCTTTATTGAAATCCTATTTGAAGAAACCTCTTTTTAAACAGATAGTTGCCAGGAAACCAATATTCCCTAATTACAAATACATTGAGAGTATCCAAAAAAAATGAGCATCTCAAAACCTGTGTTATCTTGCCATGATCGCATCTTAAACAATTTGACGGATATCATAATTCGCCTGTAATAAATGGCTTGCAAAACTGTGGCGAAGCGTATGAGCCGATGCGCGTTTCGGTATCTTCGCCCTCT
>CAZPSY010000358.1:0-1062 GCA_964589295.1 uncultured Ignavibacteriaceae bacterium | reverse complement strand
CTCCGGCCAAAAAGACCACAGCTTGTTACACTGAATGATAATTTTCTAAACAGCGTGAAGATTGCAGCTTAGATTCAAGTCATAAGTGCAACGACGATGAGGTCAAAAGAGGCAAGCTGAGGTAGGATAAGTCTCCAAGACCCTCAAAGTCAAAGGAGCACTTATGACCTACACCCAGCTTACCCAGGAACAACGATACCAGATATATGCGTTGTTGAAAACAGAACATTCACAAATAAAAATAGCAACCGTGGTAGGTGTGCATAAATCGACGATCAGTCGAGAGTTGAGACGCAATCGAGGGCAGCGTGGCTACCGGCCGCAACAAGCCCACCAATTAGCGAAGCAGCGGCGAAGAAAATCGGTTCAAAGCCGGATATCAGTAGAGACCTGGACAAAGATCGAAGAGAAGCTTCGACAGGACTGGAGCCCAGAACAAGTCTCAGGCTGGCTGAAAAAGAACACAGATACATCCGTGAGCCACGAATGGGTCTACCAGCACATTTACCTGGATAAGCGCTCTGGAGGTGATCTCCACAAGCACTTGCGCTGTCAAAAGAAGCGCCGTAAACGGATCGGAGCCTATGATCGCCGGGGTAAGATCCCTAATCAGGTGAGCATTGAAGAGCGCCCAGAGATCGTTGAAAAGCGAGAACGGATTGGCGATTGGGAAGCTGACACGATCATTGGTGCTGGAAAGCAAGGTGCCATTGTCACCCTGGTTGAGCGTAAGTCTCGTTTTACACTCTTGAAACAAGTCGCCCGTCGAACGGCTGCTGCTGTTGAAGAAGCCATCCTTGATTTGTTGAGACCCTATCCAACAGTTGTCCATACGATTACCTTCGACAACGGAAAGGAGTTCGCCAACCATCAAGCCATCGCTCAAAAACTTCAAGGCGACATGTTTTTTGCTCATCCTTATTCTTCTTGGGAGCGTGGCACCAATGAAAATACCAATGGCCTTATTCGTCAGTATTTCCCAAAAGGTTCCGCTTTCTCGTCCATTACTGATGACCAGGTTTTTTTTGTTAAAGAACGTTTGAATGATCGCCCTCGAAAATG
>CAZPSY010000357.1:0-1070 GCA_964589295.1 uncultured Ignavibacteriaceae bacterium | reverse complement strand
TCCGCAGGTTGTTTCTTTTTTATCCCTTACATTTTAGAATCAGGAATAATAGATATTGTGAAAGAATGTGAAATGCCTGATTCAAGCGATATCGGCTCGACACAGGCGTGTCTTTCCATGTTGCTCTTGAAATTGATGGGTCGCAAAAGACTGAGTCATATTGGCACCTATGACAGGGAACCGGGCCTTGGGATCTTTGCTGGCTTAAATGTGCTTCCCAAGCCGACTTATATGAATACATATTCCTGTCGATGTTCAGAATCACAAGTAATGAATCTACAGAGCAAGATCATTACCGGTTTAAAGAAGAAGTATCCTAACTTATACGGTAGTGATTATATCAATCTTGATTTTCATTCGATTCCACATTATGGCGATGAGTCAGAGATGGAAAAAGTTTGGTGTGGTGCAAGAGGCAAAACAATGAAAGGGGCAAATACCATCTTTGCTCAAGACAGTCAGAGTAATACAATTTTATATACCAGAGCAGACATACTACGTAATGAAGAAGCAGGTGAAGTCAAGAAATTTGTTACTTACTGGAAGAACATAAATGGTGGACTTAATGAAACCCTTGTTTTTGATTGTAAGTTTACTGCTTACAGAGTTCTTGATGAGCTTGAAGATGATAGAACAAAATTCATAACTCTTCGAAAAAGATATGCTAAGCTAATAAAGGACACATTGGATCTCCCACCAAATGAGTGGAACAGAATTCATATATCAATCCCGAAACGCAAATACAAAAATGTGTCTGTCCACGAAAGTGAGGTTAAACTAAAGGACTGTAGCAACACATTCCGTCAAATTGTAGTAAAAGACCATGGCCGAAGCAACCCCACATTTATCATAACCAACAACAAAGACTTGCCCATGAAGGATATCTTGGAGGTTTATGCCAAACGATGGCGTGTAGAAAACAAGCTTGCGGAATTAGTTGCATTTTTTAATTTAAACGCCCTTTCTTCGCCGATCATGATTCGCATCCATTTTGATATTTTATGGACATTAATAGCAGACACTCTGTATCATCGCTTTGCACAGGACTTAAGACGTTTTGAGACAAATAT
>CAZPSY010000356.1:0-1093 GCA_964589295.1 uncultured Ignavibacteriaceae bacterium | reverse complement strand
CGACACTGGGATGGAGTGCTTCAATGGTTTCACTCCGGTGTCAACAACGGCATCTTAGAAGGAATAAACAGCGTGATTCAGGCTGCCAAGGCTCGAGCTCGTGGCTACCGAACTACTCGAAATATTGTTACTATAATCTACCTTATAGCAGGAAAACTTAATTTCGGGTTACCCACTTGAAATAGCGAGGAACCAAACAAATAACAAACAAATCACAATATTCGTAATTCAAGATGATAAACTTGTTTTGGCCATTTTTATTTGAGATTTGAATATTATCCTTCTGCTTCGCTCAGGATGGTGAGCATGTCGAACCATTTGTGATTTGGGGCTTGTGTTTTTGTGATAACTCAGTTGTGAATTAGCTTAGCCTGACGGCTATGGGTTTGTTGGTAGAGGGCACACATATGAACTTTGACCTGACAGAAGAACACCAAATGATTAAAGACATGTCGTGGGACTTTGCCAGGGAAGTGATTGTCCCCCGGTCTGAAGAAATGGAAAAGACGGGAGAGTATCCTTACGACATCATTGATCAGATGGCCGAATTAGGAATGATGGGCATCCCCTTTCCGGAGGAGTATGGGGGCAGCGAAGGCGACTGGGTAGGTATGCACGTCTGCATAGAGGGGATATCCAGGGGCGATATTACCTTGGGTGCGCTTTTGGATGTGACAACCAGTATCGTGGCCCAGGAGCTCTATGTGTTTGGAACAGAGGAGCAAAAGAAAAAATGGCTGGTGCCCATTGCACAAGGAAAGGAGATCGGAGCCTTCGGCCTGACGGAGCCTGATGCAGGCTCGGATGCGGGATCACTAAGAACAACAGCTGTGTTTAAAGATAACGAGTGGGTACTTGACGGCACCAAGCAGTTTATTACCAACATCGGGCTCAGGAATGCCTCTGTTCTCCTGACGGCTGCCGTGACCGAGAGAAAAAAAGGAGGCAAAAACACTATCTCCACTTTTATCGTGCCAAGGGATGCACCGGGTTTTCAATTAGGAACACGGTATGATAAAATGGCCTGGCATGCCTCGGCCACCCACGAAGTCATATTGGAGGACTGCCGAATTCCAAAAGACAACATGTTGGG
>CAZPSY010000355.1:0-1108 GCA_964589295.1 uncultured Ignavibacteriaceae bacterium | reverse complement strand
CTGAAAACGTGGTTTTTCCAACGCCGCCTTTTCCGCTGACCGCTATTTTCATGGGGTTCCTTTCTATATAGGTTGTTTAGATGTTTAAGACTTCAGGTTGTTCAGACTCTAGTCTGTGAGGCTGTGGATATTCCTACAGTCTAATCATCTTCAGCCTATCTACCTGAGTCATTATATAATAATACAGAATCAAATAATCACAAAGGTTTTTTTCCGGTCGGGCAAACGCACTATAACTACCATATTTTGTTATCATTTTATATTGACACACAACTTGTTGTGGGTTATAGAGTCAATTACATTACATATGTACGAACCCAATCGTCTGATTTTTTGGTCCGAAAGTCCTTTTTATGTTCCAGCGGGCATGGGGATAGGTGTACCTGTGGTGCCCTATCAGGCATTTATTGAACAGCGTGAGCAGGTCTCAAAAGATGCTCAAAACTAAAAACAGCGGGTTGACCGTAGTGCATGTAGATAGGCTCTTTTTTGTCTCGTATGCCGGCGAAGTCATACAGGTGGACCACACGGTTTCCCTGGACCTGTTTCTGGAAGACGATTTTGCAGTATCCTCCATTCCGGCAATCGTTCGGGGTAGAAAAAATCGACTCCTGGTGGTGCCGGATTACTGGATCGGGCAGACAAACCTGACACTGCAATCTCAAAAGCGGTCCATTGTGGCGCCGTTTGTGGAAAGAAAACTGGCCTCCGAGCATCCGGAACTACCTGACATCGGCCTTTTTTTCGATTATGCTTTTTCAAAGGAACCGTCGGAAAGCGGCAACATTTATGCCTTCTTTCTTCTGGAACCTCTGTCTTACCAGCTCTATCAAAAGCTGGCAGGATTGGGAATGGCCCCCATGGACATCACGACACCCGCTTATGTCTGGGGAAAGAAACTCGAGAAAGCACACCCGGAACTGGCTGATTCCGGGGGCGGTCTGATCCAGAAACTTTCTTCGGCCTCCTATTTATATTTTTATCACAAGGGCCAATTCCTGTTTTCGCGCAGTATTCAATTCTCGGGTTCCGCAGGGGGAGACACAGATGCGTTCGATGCCCTGACATATGAAATCAACCAGTCGTTCTATCTTTTTTCGCAAAAGGA
>CAZPSY010000354.1:0-1110 GCA_964589295.1 uncultured Ignavibacteriaceae bacterium | reverse complement strand
TAGCATGCACGTTAGCATGTGGTGATGCCAGCCGGTATATTTTCGTACCTCGTAGTGGTCCATTCCCAACTCGGATTTGGTTTCCTCGAAGCACTGCTCAATTGCCCATCGCAGCCCGCTGAGCCACACAAGTGTTTTCAGCCGTGTGCTGGTGGATGCGTTGCTGATGAAAAAGCTGTATTGCGGCTCATCTCCAAGTGTACGCCTTATCAGCAACCACACGGTTTTCTGCGGAAGCCCGCCCGCCGATAGAATGATCTGCCGACGGGTATACTCATAGACGATCGGTCCTTTGGTGCCTTCGGATACTTTCCGGCGGTACCAGAAATAGTCGTTGATATTTTCGGCCAACTCGTCCACGGAGATCGGTTTGCTGTCTGGGTCAACCAAGACGGTTTTGGTCCTGGTTTTTCCGCCCCAAAGGTACTGCTTGGTGATGGCCATTGGCCGCTTTAGCCAACACAATGTATCCTTGGGAACCGATACAAAATAGGTTTTGTCCGGTAAAGCTTCAACTGCTTCAATAAAATCCGGGCTGACACCATATAAGGAATCGGCTAACACATACTTGAAAGGCAACACATTCTCTTTAACAACGTCATCGAGCATTTCCACAGCCAGCTGAGGCTTGGTGCAGAATACAGCGTCTGCAGGCAGATTGCACTTTCTCCGGCGTTCATAATAGTCGTCGGTGAACCACTTTTTGGGAATAAACAGCCGCTTGTCGACTATGGCATATCCTTGCTCTGAAACGTAGGCGGCAAAAACGCCAACTTGGCAGTTGTCAACTTTCCCGGCAGTCCCGCAATATTGTCTGGCAACGCCGATAGAGTCCTGGCCTTTTTTAATGAAGCCACTTTCATCAAAAAGCAGTGCACCGTTAGGGCTGCCAAGATCATCATTCACAAGACTACGGTATTTGGCAATCATTTTGTCGTCGTCCCAAGGAGCATCGCTGACAAAACGTTGCATGGCCCTAACATTGCCATCTTTCACAGCCAAGGCGATGGGTTCAATTGATTTTCGTTCCAGTGGACTGAATTGACCCACCATGTATTTAAAAAAGTGTTCTCGGGATTCACTGCGCTGAAAACAATCAGCGAACTGTTC
>CAZPSY010000353.1:0-1153 GCA_964589295.1 uncultured Ignavibacteriaceae bacterium | reverse complement strand
TGGCAGAAGGCTACGGGTTTTTAATCTCGCCGTGTCCGCCCAGGGACCCGCAAAAAAAAGGGCGCGTAGAGGCCGCTGTCAAGTACGTTAAAAACAGTTTCGTACCGCTCCGTCAATTTAGATCCTTGTCTGATGCCAATGCGCAGTTGAACAAGTGGTTGATGGAGGCCGCCGGCAATCGTATCCACGGCACGACCCGTCAAAAGCCCTTGACCATGTTCGCCGAGACCGAAAAACACATGTTGCAACCTTTGCCGGATGTGCCGCCGCAACTGGCGGTATGGACTCAGGTAAAATTACACGGAAACTGTCATGTCCAGTTCGACATGTCCTACTACTCAGCACCGTTTAGGCTGGTGCATCAGACATTATGGCTCAAGGCCACCGATAATACCGTAAAACTTTATAATAATCTGACACTGGTGGCGGTTCATCCCAGACTGAGAAAGTCCGGCTTAAAATCCACCGTGGATGAACACATGCCGCCCGAAGCGCTGGCTTATAAGATGCAAGATCCTCAATGGTGTTTAAAACAGGCCGAAGGCATCGGACCCTACTGCCACCAATTTATTCGGCAACTGTTTGCCAATCGCGTTCTGGATAACCTGCGTGCAGCCCAAGGAGTGATCGGATTGAGCAAAAAGTACGGGGCCAGTCGACTTGAAGCCGCATGCAAACGGGCGCTTTTCTATGACAATCCCAAATATCGCACCGTTAAAAGCATCCTCGCTCAAGGTCTGGATCAGATGCAGATCGAAGATGATGAGGCCCTTCTTTCATCCACCTACACAGCTTCAGCGCGTTTTATGCGCACCGGCGCTGAACTGCAAGTACACTGAGAAAGGAGGCCACTATGAATCCAATGCCCGAATTGATCCCCATGCTCAAGCAGCTACGCCTGTCCGGTATCATGGACTCATTAGAGTCCCGCAATCGTCAGGCCATCGAGGAAAAGCTGTCTCACGTGGATTTTTTAGCAACCATCATCCAGGATGAAATTGCCAGAAGAACCCAGAAACGGATGGAAACCGCCCTTCGCAGGGCCAACTTTCGCAACCAGAAAACCTTGGAGGAGTTCGACTTCACCTTCAACCCCAACATTAATCGCGGCCTGATTCTGGATCTGGCCTCCGGCCGCTTTATCCAAGAAAAA
>CAZPSY010000352.1:0-1242 GCA_964589295.1 uncultured Ignavibacteriaceae bacterium | reverse complement strand
GCTGTTGCGGAGAATCCAGGTGTGAATGGGCTTGCTACGATACAATGAAATTAACTTACTTTTTAACCATGCATTATCAGGATGAACTACACAGACCGGCTTTTCCATATAAATGGAAATTTAAAATGTCTGGTTGTCCTAACGATTGCGTTGCATCGATTGCAAGAGCCGATATGTCAATAATCGGGACATGGCGTGATGCAATCAGAATGGATACTAAAGCCGTAACTGAGTATGCAAAATCTGGAATGAACATTCAGAGAGATGTTGTAGGTAATTGCCCTGCAAAATGCATGGAATGGGATGGCGAAAAATTAACTATTGATAATAAAGCTTGCAGAAAATGCATGCACTGCATAAATGTTATGCCAAAAGCACTTCGCCCTGGTAAAGATAAAGGCGCAACAATTCTAATTGGTTCTAAGGCGCCTATTGTTGAAGGTGCGCTACTTTCCTCAGTTCTCGTTCCGTTTATGAAATTAGAAGAACCTTACACAGAACTTATTGAACTGGTTGATGCAATCCACGAAGTATGGTCAGAAGAAGGAAAGAATAGAGAAAGAGTGGGTGAATTTATTCAAAGAGTGGGACTTGGCAATTTCCTTGAAGCAATTGGAGTTGAACCAATTCCTCAAATGGTTGCTCATCCAAGGGAGAATCCATACGTATTTTATGAAGAATATTTTGAAGAGGATGGCGAAGAAGAATCCGAAGAAGAAAGCTGATTTTTAATATCAATTAACTCAAAAAAGTTTTTAAAGAATATTAAATAAGGAATAAAAAAATGGCAGTAGATAAAAAGAAACGAATCACCGATATAGGTCCTCCACATTATGAAAAATTCTTACCTCCAATTATTAAGGAAAATTACGGTAAGTGGAAGTATCATGAAATTTTAAAACCAGGTGTGCTGGTTCATGTTTCAGAAACTGATGCAAAATTGTATTCGGTTCGTGCAAGCTCACCACGTTTGCTTGGTATAGATAAGATAAGGATTTATGCTGACTTAGCAGATAAATATTGCGATGGTTATTTAAGATTTACAAGTCGTAATAACGTTGAATTTCTGTTGACTGATAAATCAAAAATCGATCCCTTGATTGAAGAACTAAAAGCGCTCGGACACCCTGTTGGTGGAGTTGGTAATTCAATATCAAACATTGTTCATACACAGGGATGGGTTCATTGCCATTCGGCTGCAACTGATGCATCCGGTATTGTAAAATCGGTAATGGATGAATT
>CAZPSY010000351.1:0-1258 GCA_964589295.1 uncultured Ignavibacteriaceae bacterium | reverse complement strand
GGGCTCTGCTACTTTGCGCAGGCCGTGGGAAGAGGGAAATTGATAATGGGGATGTGGGGCCTCAAAGAGCAGTTTGTCTTCTTTGTCTACTACTTCCTGGTCAGGTATATCCCGCTCGGAAAAGAGGACTTGAAGAAATACCTCGTCATCAGCGCTCTGATTGGGACGGCGATTGCCGCTTTCGGGTGTATCCAGGCGCAGTTCTTCGGCATGGATTTCCTGAAGACCCTCGGATACGGCTTCGAGATCAAAGAGGGAGGCTACTCTTACATCGATCCCAACTACCAGAGGCAATTGCCGGGGGGCCTCACCTTCGTCCGTGCCATTTCGATACTTCAGGATGCCCTGAGCCTGGGGGCTTACTTGATGATCCTGTTGCTCATCCTACAGCCCTTCTACCTGTTCCCTCCGGAGGGGGAGCGCAAGTGGTTGCATCGTGTCCAGTACCTCATCATGATAACAGGGCTCGTGTATACAACCACGAGATCCGCTTGGATCGGCATGGCCGTAGGGACCCTTGCACTGGCCTGGCGAAGGAAGAAGCTCCTCGCCACCGCTTCCGCTTTTCTCTTTATCGGCATCTTTCTCCTGCTCCTTCTCCTGAGCTTTCCTGGGGGAAAGGAATTTCTCCTTGGCACGTTCTCGGGGAAGGAGTCGAGCCTTGCCGCCCATATGAGCACATACGGGTGGCAGTTCCAGAAGATTGTGGACAATCCGATGGGACTCGGTCTGGGGATGACGGGAAGGATCGGCGCGCGTTTCTATGCAAACGTGGAGGGGGGCTTCAACACAGAGTGCTGGTACATTCAAGTGGGAACGCAGATGGGCTTTCTCGGATTCTTCCTGTATATTGCCATTGTGCTGGAGACCTTGCGAGCCCTTTTCGTTCTGGGTTCTCGTCTCCGGGACCCCTTCTTGAAGGATTTCAGCAATGGTGTCTTTGCGGCCTACCTGGCCTGCTCTATTTTCGGTTTGTTCCTGAACGTCTGGAGTTGCCATGTCATTCCGATCTTTATGCACCTCTTCGTGGGCATGGCCCTGTTTCACTTCCCCCATCTCGACGCCGATTACGAGAGATCGGAAGACCGCTGAACCTCCAGGAGAGGAAGAATTCAGGTGAGTTGCCCGCCTTCGTTATGAGCATGCAGACGACCCTTGCACAAGGCCCTCCCTGGGACATCCTGTTCGTCGGATACGGCGACTGGATCCTTTGGCGCTGGGATGGATTCCGCACGCGGAGCGCTCAGCTCTGTCGTTT
>CAZPSY010000350.1:0-1269 GCA_964589295.1 uncultured Ignavibacteriaceae bacterium | reverse complement strand
ACCCGGTCAGGGCGAAAATGGTTAAAACTCCAGAGGAATATGAGTGGTCGAGCTATCAATTTTACATCGGCGCGAAAAAACCTCCGGAATGGCTGCATAGAGATTTTGGTTCCTCGCTATTTCAAGTGGGTAACCGTTGATTTACTAACAGCAAGAATGATAAACAGATTTTCATTATGAGAGACATAGACCTTTTTCAAAAAGCCCTTGGTTTGACACCGCCCTGGCAGGTGTCTGATGCACAATTTGACCCCAATACAAAGAGACTCGACATAAGGATCGACTTTCCCCGGGGAAGCACTTTTACCTGCCCTAAGTGTGGGCAAACGGGTATAAAGGCGTATGATACCCAGGAAAAGAGCTGGCGGCATCTGAACTTTTTTCAGCATGATGCCTACCTGACAGCCAGAGTGCCGAGGATCGAATGTAACGATTGCGGAACACTGCTGGTTGATGTTCCATGGGCTAGACCCGGAGGGAGTTTCACGTTGCTGTTTGAAGCCATGATCATGACGTTGGCCAAAGCTATGCCTGTTAAAACCATCGCCGAGTTCGTCAATGAACATGACACGCGTCTCTGGCGTATTCTGCACCACTACGTTGATGAAGCCAGGGATAAAGCTGATTATTCCGATATCCGTAATGTCGGTATGGATGAGACCTCCAGAAAACGTGGCCACAATTATGTGTCTTTATTTGTAGACCTCGATACACCTAAAGTTCTTTTCGCTACAGAAGGCAAAGATGCCTCTACTGTCGAACGTTTTAAACAAGATTTAACCGATCACAACGGAAACCCTGAGGCCATCGAAGAAATGTGCAGCGACATGTCTCCATCATTCATTAGCGGTGTTGAGACATTTTTCCCCAACGCTCATTTGACCTTTGACAAGTTCCATATCATGAAAGTTATCAATGAGGCTGTTGACGAAGTACGACGTCAGGAGCAAAAAGACCGCCCAGAGCTGTTCCGGACTCGTTACATTTGGTTGAAAAATATTAAAAATCTAAACCCTTACCAAGCCGAAACGCTTGATGAACTGACAGTTAAAAAACTCAATTTAAAAACAAGTCGTGCCTATCACATCAAACTTAATTTCCAGGAGTTATTCAATCAACCTTTAGAATATGCAGAGACTTATCTTAAAAAATGGTATTTCTGGGCTACCCATAGCCGCTTGGAACCAATCAAAGAAGCAGCCTACACGATAAAGCGACACTGGGATGGAGTGCTTCAATGGTTTCACTCCGGTGTCAACAACGGCATCT
>CAZPSY010000349.1:0-1286 GCA_964589295.1 uncultured Ignavibacteriaceae bacterium | reverse complement strand
ATTGAAAAATCATAAGGAGCTGTAGCTTCTACAACTGTTTCGCCTGTTCCGCCTGTTTGCACGACTGCTGTTATAATATATACACCATCAGATTTTTGTTTTGCGATTAAACCGGATATCAGGTATTCCATATCTTCAGACATACCTGAAGGAGGAGGAAGTGAAAGAGATGTACTTCCGTGAGTGTAATTATCTTCACCCCATTCATTAATAGTAACCATTTGCCCATCGTAAAAATTTATGCAATCATTACTTGGATCTTCGTTAAACAATGCATCAAGTATTCCACCAGCAACCATAAACATTTCCAGCCAATCTGCCTGATCCAATCCAGAACCTGGTTCGGGTGGTTCCCTTTGCCATATATCAAGATCGAAGAATGCAAGATCTCTTTTGGGACAATCCTGGCATTCCCATCCTTGTGGTAATAGTTGGTTTGAAAAAATTAAAATTGTCATAAAAAAGAATAATAAAGCTTTCATGGTACTCTCACTGCTGTGTGATGATTAATTTATTTAAGTAATATCATTTTTTAGTTTGTGCAATAAAGGTTACTTAATTTTTATTACTAATCGTTTTGTGTATTAGGTGCTTTAACTAAGAAATAACCAAAACCTAATGTGAAGAATAAATAAACAAACACTATTAACCCCCCTAAAGGATTAAGAACTCCTGTAATAACTGTAATTGAGGTGGCGATAAATCCGATTAGGTCGTAAACAAATAATGCAAGTATAATTGCCCTTCTTGCATCAGATTCAGATGCGTTTCTTGCAAACCAGCAAAGAAACAAATTACCAAATAGTGCTGCACCATATTCCCTTGCTGTAAACATACCTCCATCGCTAAGAGTTGTACCAAATATTGAAAGTAATTTATCCGGTATAGCAAGTAATAGAATACCAAATGCAAGACTAACCAGTGCTTTAATGATCATTAGATTTCTGAAACTCATAGCTTTCCTCCTGTGAAGTATTTATTGGTATTGTTTTTAGTTATTTCATCAATATCATTTTTTTAGTTTCAATAAAACTTCCAGCTTTTAATTGATAGAAATATATTCCACTTGATATTGTATAAGCATTTCCGCCGGAGGCGGATCCGCCTATGGCGGAAAATTCAACTTCATATTTTCCTGTAGGTTTTTCTTCGTTAACAAGTGTTGCAATTTCATTTCCTAACACATCGTAAACTTTTAAAATAACAAGAACCCCTTCGACTTCGCTCAGGGTGACAGGAATTGTGAACTTAATTTTTGTGCTCGGATTAAATGGATTAGGATAGTT
>CAZPSY010000348.1:0-1300 GCA_964589295.1 uncultured Ignavibacteriaceae bacterium | reverse complement strand
CCACCCACGAAGTCATATTGGAGGACTGCCGAATTCCAAAAGACAACATGTTGGGCGATCCGAACCGTGGCTTTGCCCAGCACTTAGCCGTGCTCGAAACCGGGCGCATAAGTATTGCAGCCATGGCCGTGGGCGGGGCCCAGACCTGCCTGGATGAAGCCTTGCGCTATGCCAGGGAACGGACCCAGTTCCGGCAGTCGATTTTCGGTTTTCAAACCATCCAGTTTAAGTTAGCGGACATGGCTGTGGCCATTGAGTTGGCAAGAAACCAGTACCTCAAGGCGGCCTGGCTCAAGGACCAGGGTCGCAAGCATACCTTTGAGGCGACAGTGGCCAAGCTTTTTGCTTCGGAGATGTTTGAAAAAGTGGCAAGCGATGCCCTACATATTCATGGAGGATACGGATATATGAATGAATATCCTGTGTCCCGTCTTTACAAGAGCGCCAAGCTCCTCCAGATCGTTGAAGGAACATCAGAGGTCCAGAGGATGGTTATAGGCAGGCATCTGGCGCCGTAACGAAATTCAATTAAGGAGGATACCATGAGACAAGTCGCCATATTGGGTGTGGCCATGACCAAATTCGGTGTTTCCGAAAAGACGAATCTGGAGATGTTTGCAGAGGCAGGTCTTGAGGCCATCACTCAATCCAACCTTGAGCCAAAAGACATGGAGGCCCTTTATTTCGGAAATTGCTTAGGTGACTTTGAAGAAGGGCAAATGCACATGGCCCCTTTTGCTCATGCGGAATTGGGATTGCCAGTATCTGCGCCCGCCACCCGGTTTGAGTCAGCGTGCGCCACGGCTACCGTGGCTATCCGTCACGCGGCCCTTTTAGTGGGAGCCGGTATCTATGACGTCGTCCTGGCAGGGGGCACGGAGCGGACCTGCGCCATGGGCACCCCATTGGCCACAAAGACCTTTGCCATGGCTCACCATGCGCAATATGAATCAAGACCCGGATTGACTTTCCCTGGTGTATTTGCCATGGCAGCCCACATGTATTCCGACAAGTATGGTATCCCTTTAAAGGAATTAAAGCGAAACATGGCCGAGGTAGCGGTCAAGAACCACTACCATGGCTCTATGAATCCAAAGGCACATTTTCAAAAGGAAATAGATGTAAATACCGTATTGGACGGTATAATGGTGGCAGACCCGCTCCAGCTTTTTGACTGTTGTCCTTTCTCGGATGGCGCAGCGGCCGTGGTGGTGGCGGAAGCCGGAAAGGCTAAGGAGTTTTCGAAAAAGCCCATTTATATTGCAGGAATGGGACAGGCATCGTGCGGGCCTCTTTATCT
>CAZPSY010000347.1:0-1345 GCA_964589295.1 uncultured Ignavibacteriaceae bacterium | reverse complement strand
CCAAACGCCTGTTTTTGTGGTTCAGCGACCGCCACGGTCACGCCTGGCGTCAGGCCCTTGAAACCGGCCATATCGATTTGGGCCGGGGCAAACGCATGTTGATCAAGGGCGGCGCCTATGATGCCGTCTATCAAATAACCGTTCCCAGGGAAATGGCAAATGGAAGCCAACAACCCCTTTACTGAACAGGTTCGCCTGCTGGTAGCCCTGCTGCCCAGTGTGGCCAAGCAGTCGTGCTTTGCCTTAAAAGGCGGCACGGCCATCAATCTGTTTCTGCGCGACATGCCGCGCCTGTCGGTGGATATCGATCTGGCCTACCTGCCGCTGGAAGATCGTGCTGCCAGTCTGGCCGGTATTGACATGGCCCTGGGGGAAATCACGGCGGATATCGAACGGCACATTCCCCGTACCGAGGTCAGGGCATCTGTGTTGAAGGGCACGGGCAGACGCTTCAAGCTGCTGGTACGGCAGGGCGACACCCATGTCAAGATCGAAGTAACGCCGGTATTGCGAGGCAGTGTCTACCCGGTCGAGGATAGACAGCTATCAGCAAGGGCGGGAAAAACCTTTGGGTTTGCCCGCATGCCTGTCCTCAGTTTCGAAGACCTTTATGGCGGCAAAATCTGCGCGGCCCTGGACCGGCAGCATCCGCGCGATTTATACGATGTGTATTGGCTGTTGCAGCGAGAAGGCATCCATGAGCGGCTGAAGAACGCCTTCCTGGTTTATCTGATAAGCCATAACCGGCCTATGGCCGAGTTGCTGGCGCCCCAACCCCAGGATATCGCGCCGCTTTACCGAGCGGAATTGGCGGACATGACATATAAACCGGTGGACCTTGAGCAGTTGCAAGAAACGATGCAACAGCTGGTCCGAGGAATCCACGCTGCCATGACCGACGCGGACCGGCATTTTTTGCTGACCCTCAAGCAGGGCTCTGAGAATTGGCGGAATTTTCCACTACCGGAGGTAGCGCGGCTACCCGCCGTCCAGTGGAAGATGCTTAATCTGAAGCGCATGAATCGGGCCAAGCGCCGTCAGTCTGTAGCCAAACTGGAAAAGATTCTTTTTGAATAAGTATTCGATATGATGAGCACTGTCAGCCAAAGAGAGCGAGCGAAACAGAATCGGGTGATCAGGTGAAAACAGTACCCATGTGGATTGCGGATTAAATAGGAAGGGTTTCTGTTGTTCTGTGGTGTAGAAAACATAAAGGCTCCTCTCACACTGTGTAAGAAATTTGTGTAAGATGGAGCCTCAAACCATTAAATATTCAATGATATCAATTTCTTGGTGGCGATGCAGGGAATTGAACCCCGGACACTGCGGATATGAGCCGCATGCT
>CAZPSY010000346.1:0-1372 GCA_964589295.1 uncultured Ignavibacteriaceae bacterium | reverse complement strand
ACATTTTTAAGTTAAAGCTTCTCTCTTCAATTGCATAGGCGATTACTTTTTTCAGATCGCCGTTAATTTCTACTATTACAAGTTCATCATCGTTTAAATTAATTATGAACATCTTCTTAAGAAGCTCTTCGGGATCGGCGCTGATGTAGATAGTTGTTAATTCATTCCTGTCAATTGTACGGACAAGATACTTCCAACCATTACCAGTCATCTCTTCATCAATTGAAATGAGTGTACTAAAGCCGGAATTGTGAGTGGCACCTTCAATCCTGTTATAAACACCAACCTGTACACTGGAAATCTCACGTATCATATCATCGACATATTCCTCGTCTGCAGCAAGATCTACAAACCAGCTTGATACATGAATTAATGAAGAACCAACTGAAAACTGAAACTCTGTTTTATAATCATCACCAAGATCGCCCATAATTTTATTCTTTATTTCAGAGAACTGCCGGTTAACACCTATGCATCCTGTCAGCATGGTTAAGGATAATGAAGTAACTGCAATTATGGTTGCTAGTTTATTCCTCATCCGAGTCACCTTTGTGTTTCCCAACTCCTTCAAGATGAGGAATGTTGAATTTCTTACCCAGCTTACCGATGGTAGCGAGCTCAATTGTTCCAACAATGTTAACAAAAGCTGCTTCGCCATCCGATTCAAGCGTTGTAACTGCAAGACCGATAATTTGCTTGCTGCTGTTCTGTTTGATATAAACGTTCGCGGTTTCTTCAGCGCTCCTGGTTCTCACAATTCTTTTCCAGTTGCTGCTGGTAAGTTTTGAGTCTATTTTATCAATCCTGCTTTTCAACTCATCCTGATTATCTTCACTTACTTCAAACACATGTGCTTTAACAAGTTTAAGTCCTTCTAGAATAGCCATAATGTTCGGATCTTCTTCACTTGAAATTTGTGCGAGTGTTGAAAGAAGATCTTCTTCAAGAATAACTTCAGTAACGCCGGTTGAATTTTCGAATGATGATAGGTCACCAAAATCAACATAACCGGGTTCATTCTTCAACTCGTCGCTTTGTGCAAATAATGCGAATGAAAAAAGCACAAGCATTGGTATTAGTTTAATCGTTTTCATTTTATCCTCCTATAAGGTATTCGTTTACAAGGCTTAGACCCTTGTTTAGTTGTTTACTTACACGATCGTTTATAATTTCTTTATCAAGTTTTTGCTCTGCTTTATTAAACACTTTACTTACAATTGCAATTGATTCCCCAAGCTGCTGCTGTGCAAGTTCAATTTCTGCCTTGCTGTATTTATATGTTGTGGCTGGCTGGCTGAAGAGAAAGAACGATATTAACGCCAACACAAATATGCTAACCACCGCTGCAGAAAAAATTGGTTTAGAAAAAAGA
>CAZPSY010000345.1:0-1392 GCA_964589295.1 uncultured Ignavibacteriaceae bacterium | reverse complement strand
TCCGAGAAATCGATTCCATGGTATTGCGCCTTGGGGAACCTTCTGAGTAACCCGGCAGCCCATTTGCCGGTTCCCGTTCCCAATTCAAGAATTCGGACCCTCCGGTTCTTGGGAAACACCACATAGGTCTGGACCAGCCTTTCAACTTCACGATATTTGGGGATGATTTGGATCTTGATGGTGTCGTAGTTCCTGGCGGCTTGGTCGAAGGTCCGTTTCACCGGATCTCTGCCCATGTTCGACTCTCCCTAAGAAGCTTCTTGCTCACCCTCTGATCGAACTTGCTCGGCGCCCCGGATGGCTCCCACGCTGGAGAAGGTGGACACCAGATGCGGTCTTCTTACCACCCCTCAGGGGCATCCGGAAACCAGAAAATTCCGAGCAGAGCATCTCCCCGGTCGCGGTTCACTGCTTGAAAAGGCAGCCACTCCTCTTCGGCCACCTCATATTCCAAATTCGGGTATCCGATGGGAGACCCATCGCCGATGACGACGAAGGTCTCGGGATCCAGAGTCGCCCCATACAACTCTGCTACCCGAAGGCCCATCTCTTTGTGCCAGTCAGATATCGGCATTCCTGCTTTTGGGATCACGGAGGGGAATCCGCGTATGGTACGAAAGCTGACGGGATGGGCCATGCGACCACACATAAGAACACGTTTCCCCGCATGAAGAATACCGCTCGCACCTGCGGCAAGGATTTCCAGTTTTTTGAACAGCCCGACACGCCTGTAGTCTGCATCCACACAACAGATGCCGGCAAGGGTTACGATTTGTGGATCAACCAAGCGGGGAAGAAGGGTTTCGACCGCGTCGGCCACGGCAAACCCCACGAGCGTTCCTTCAACAGTGGCCAATGCAATGTATCTCAACTTCGTGAATGATTTTTCAAGATACTCATGACTGGCTTGTCTGTAGGCGAGATCGAACAGCTCGTGTACCCTTTTCAGGTCCTGCTCTTGAAGAGAAACGGTCTCGATAACGCGCATATCCATGTCACAGATAGGGGGCTCATTCATGAGCATTCCTTCTTGTAGAATCCGACAGAGAGCTCTTTTCCTTGCTTGAGGGCGATACGCTGCTGTCTGACTTGCCGCAGGCTGTTTTTCAAACATACCAGGGAAAACTCTTCCGGGGCCACGAGGTTCATGACGGGGGCAAGGGCTTCAAGACTCTTGAACCGGGTCCTCGTGACCGGCGCAGAAGTCAAGCTCGCAAGCTGCAATGCCGCGACCAAAACCCCTCCTGCGGTGAGGCTCCTGCTGATGTTCCGGACAGCATCCCTGACCCCCACATACTCAAAAACCAGTGCGGCGAAAACCAGCGACACCGGTTCAATAACAGAGGTCGCTGATGTGAAGTCCTGCTCCAGCAGCTCGAGCATGGGTAATGA
>CAZPSY010000344.1:0-1416 GCA_964589295.1 uncultured Ignavibacteriaceae bacterium | reverse complement strand
CTGGGCCAGCGGCTGGTAAGAGGGTGCTTCCGGAATAGGAAGCATCGAGAAGCCAGGCATACCAAGCCCGGTGACGACACGGTGTCGTCACCGGGCTTTTTCTTTGCCTATGTTCTGACTAATGTTGGCCGGGCGTGGGAAGGATCTCCCCCCCACTCGGAGACGTCCGAGGAGAAGAGCCTCTTCCAGAAAAACTGAAGTGAGCCGACGGGGTAGTCGTCCGGGATTGAACTGAGCAGCCGGGAGGCAAGCAGGCTGAAGGCCTGACTCGAAGGCGCATCAGGATACAACTCCACGACCGGCTTCTGGGAACGGACCGCCTCGCGGATGTGCGTGTCATAAGGGATGTTCCCGAAATGCCTCACAGAGACCCCCAGGAACCTCTGGCATGCCTCGGTGATTCGATCCAGGACGAGGGCAGCCTCGCTCTCCCCTTTCACGGAATTCATCAAGACCTTGAACGTTTTCCGCTGATACTGTAAGGCCAGGATCTTCATCAGCACATAGGCGTCCGACATGGAAGCCGGCTCCGGGCAGACGACCACGATATTGTCGTGGGAGACGATGTTGAAGAAAAGCACGTTCGGGGAGATGCCCGCCCCGGTATCGATCAGGACCACATCGAAGTCTTCCTCGAGTTCCTCTGTCTCGCACAGCAGCCTCAGTTGCTGTTCTTCCGTCAGTGCGGCCATTTCCTGCACACCAAAGCCTGCAGGAAGCACCGTAACGCCCTCGGGCCCCGGGAAGAGTACATCCTTCATCCGCATCTCTCCGAAGAGCACGTGGGAGATGTTGTACTCCGGTACGAGCCCCAGGAGGATCGGAACGTTTGAAAGGCCCAGGTCCGCGTCGAAGACCAGGACGCGCAAGCCCCTGCGCTGAATCTCTACGGCCAGGTTGATCACGACGTTCGTTTTTCCGACTCCGCCCTTTCCGCTCGATATGGCCAACACATAGGGGCTGGTCCGGGCCAGAGGCTCGGATGGGGAGGCAAAAGGCCGCGCCGTGTTTCCTTGGGATGCGGTTTGCACATTCTCTCCTTCGTGAGATGCGGTTCGTCTCGGGTCTGCCAGCCATGAATTTGCAAGACCTATGCCGCGGAACAACCGCTTGCAACCCATCCGGAAGAGACAGAGAAAATGTTTGTATTTCGCTTTGTTATGTGTCTTATCGGCAGAAGGCAGGCAGGAACGTTAGGCCTGGAAGGGGCAGAGGAATCAAGGCGGTCGGCAAAGATGTCTATCTCGCCGTCAACGCTTTGACTCTCGGGGGCTTCTAAGATCCGGTCCTTTCCAAAGCCGCTCCGCATGTGCAGTGTCGCTTCCAGAGGGCTTCTAAAATAGAACTGGACGCAGGCCGTTCAAAAACGTCCATATGCAAGGCGCGCGAATCCTTTGGAATGAGGCGTACACCGTA
>CAZPSY010000343.1:0-1514 GCA_964589295.1 uncultured Ignavibacteriaceae bacterium | reverse complement strand
TCGTCGATCGCTTCAAGATTGAAGATCAGGGCATCGAACGTAATTTTTTTATCGGTGTATTCGATGGAGAGGCCAACTCCGTGGCGTTTGAAGGTTCGGGAAAAGGTTTTAGCGGTGACATTGGCATCATGGTGGGTGTAAACACATCCGACGACAGCATCGTGGGCGTCGGTATCACCACGCACAGTGAGACGCCCGGTGTAGGGTCCAAGGCAAAATCCGATCCTGCTTTTGCAGCGCAATTCAAGGATAAGCCACTGGTGGGAGCGTTCCAGGTTAAAAGTGACGGTGGCCAGGTAGATGCCCTCAGCGGGGCAACCGTGACGTCGCGGGGGGTCAGTATGGCGATAACGGACGCCGGCGCAGTCTATCAGCGGCTGAAACCCCAGATCGTTGAAAAATTAAAGGTATTCAAGTAGGGAGAAGGCCATGGCGAAAACAATCGCGCAAGAATTTACAAAGGGCTTGTGGAATGAAATACCCCCATTTCGACTCGTTCTCGGGTTGTGCCCGGTATTGGCAGTGACCAAAACAGTGGAAAATGGTATCGGAATGGGCCTGGCAACCACCTTTGTGCTGGTTTGCTCCAATATCCTCGTATCCTCCCTGCGTAAGGCTATTCCGAACAAGGTCAGAATCGCCTGTTTCATCATCATTATTGCCACCTTTGTCACGGTTGTCGAACTGGTCATGCAGGCATATACCTACCCCCTGTTCCTGAAGCTGGGTATCTTTATTCCCCTCATCGTGGTCAACTGCATCGTTCTGGGGCGGTCCGAAGCGTTTGCCTTCAAGAACGGTGTTGTGGCCTCCTTTGCAGATGGGCTCGGCATGGGCATAGGCTTCACCCTGTCTTTGGCGGCGCTGGGTGCTGTACGTGAATTGTTCGGAAGCGGCACCCTGACAATCTGGGAAACCCCCATTCAAATATTCGGCCCCTCGTTTCAACCCTTTACGTTTATGATCGAAGCACCCGGTGCATTTGTCTGCCTGGGTCTCATGCTGTGTATCATGAATATGGCCGAAAAATAACAGGAGAACAGAGATGGGCGACTACATTGTCCTGGCAATCAGCTGTATACTCATCAACAACATCCTACTGGCACAGTATCTGGGCAACTGCCCTTTTCTCGGCACTTCCAAGAAAATGGAAACCGCCGTGGGCATGGCCATGGCCGTCGTGTTCGTTCTGGTACTGGCCGGGATGATTACCTGGATCGTCAACACTTATATCCTGCAGAAATTCGGTCTGGAGTACCTTCGCACCATTGCCTTCATCTTCGTCATCGCATCCCTGGTGCAGCTCGTTGAAATGTTTCTCAGAAAAAGTATCCCGGCCCTCTACGCCGGCCTGGGGATCTTTTTGCCCCTCATCACCACCAACTGTGCCGTCATGGGTGTGTGCCTTATCAATGTCAATGAGGAGTACACCTTCCTGCAGGCCCTGGTAGCCTCCATGAGTTACGCCATCGGGTTCGGGCTGGCGCTCATTCTATTTGCGGGTGTAAGAGAAC
>CAZPSY010000342.1:0-1528 GCA_964589295.1 uncultured Ignavibacteriaceae bacterium | reverse complement strand
TGTATTCATCATCGGAAGTGAGAACATCGAGTAGAATCCAGGCATGAAAACTAAACGGATACACTATCCTGAGACAACTGTACAGCAGCGGAAGCTGTTATTTGAAACTTGGCAATCGGGCAGCAGTATCGTGGAAGCCTGCCGGAAAGCCCACGTAGGGCGGGGAACCTTTTATCGTTGGAAACCTCGTTATGATGCTGCGGGCTATGCTGGCCTGGAAGAGTACCAGAAGAAAGGACCGGAGAAAGGGTACGGTCGCAAATCAGCAGAAATTGAGCAGCAGGTTTTCGAATTGCGTGAGCAGCACGAAGACTGGGGCAAGCATCGCATTGCCGATGAGATTGCCAAGGCGAATAACTGGGTACCCTTGGTCAGTCCAAACACAGTACGGCGCATCCTGGAAGAAGCCGGACTGTGGAAGCCTGAAGAAAAGCGGCGAAAAAAAGTACCTTCAAAACCGTAGTCCGTACTGCAGAAGAGCCTGGACAGGCGCTCAACGTTGATCTTTGCTTTGTTCCGGCCCAGCATGAGGCAGATGCGAAGCTGCCAGCCGTGAGTGGGTCTTCGGGCCACCTGGTAGTGGAGCGTCCCAAAGATAAAGCAGAAGCCCAATATCCAGGGCGTGTCTTTGAAGACGCATCCCTCTCCTATGCGGAAGCGATGCAAGCCTTTGTGGCGGCGTCGGCCCAAGCGGCTTTGCCAGAAGCGGTCCTTGAAGAGGATGGACAGCCTTCTCGCAAGGCAGAAATTCGCCAATTACGCCTGGACGAAGTCCAACTGCGGCAAGCAAGGCGTGACATTCGTGAGCGGCGCAGTCAAGAGGATGTGGCCTGGCAAGCCATACGCCAAGAACACCAGCAGGCAGAAACGGATTTCCGGGCTTTATCCAAAACAGAGCGCCAGCGGCAACGCCACACTCGTCAAGCCGAAACCCAACGCTGGCAAGCACAGCGTGACCAGCGGCGTCAAACACTGGCACAACGTCAGTTGGGAGACGAGTACTGGCGACAGCAAAGACAAAGCCTGCGTGAACGGTTGAGCCTGTTGCCCATCGTCACCGCCTGGATCGCCATCCTGGTGATCACGGATAATTGCACTCGCCAGTGTTTGGGCCTGCCGCTATTTGTGGCTGGCCCAAGCGTGACCGCAGAAATGGTCGTTGCAGCCTTACGGGTCTTGTTACCTGCCGAAATGCAATTCCTGATCTCCGATCGGGGCGTGCATTTCACGGCTCAGGTGTTTCAGCAGTTGGCTCGCAGCGAAGGCTTTATCCATGTGGTGATTGCCCGCCATCGGCCAGAATCAAACGGCATCGCCGAACGTTTTGTGCGCACCTTGAAAGAATGGCTGGCGAACCATTCCTGGGAGAATGATCAGGACTTGCTGCTACTCCTGGAGCAGTTTCGACCCGAATTCAACGACCGACCGCATCAGGGCATTGCTATCCCCGGTTTGTCACCTAACGAGTTCGCCAAACGCATTTGGGTTATGTAGTTGGTAATGTTCACACTTCCGCTGATGAATACAG
>CAZPSY010000341.1:0-1541 GCA_964589295.1 uncultured Ignavibacteriaceae bacterium | reverse complement strand
AGGCTCCCCAGGGTCACAAATGGAAACAGGATGGTCTGCTTCAAACCGACCGTATGCGCTACATTCGCTTCTTCCTCCAGGATGGTCCCTTCTCGAACATAAGAACCCAAACCCAAACTGGCTTTCTTTAAAAAAACAGCGTTCCTGAAAAAACCACCTTTAAGGTCAACTTGCGGCCCGACCTGGCAGTTATCAATGGTCACCGGTCCTTCATACCCTATTTTTGCGCCATGGAGAATAAGGGTTGAATTGCCATAGATTTTACAGCCGGAGTAGATGACCGTTCCCTCGCCAGAAATTTTTTCCAGCACAACATCGTTACCGATTTCGATACTATCAGGATTCGGAATCGCAACACCCTTTTTGATCAACGCCTTGACTTTGGAAGTATTGTCCAGTCTCATTTATGTCCTCAAATAATAAATTGAAAAAACAAATACCTATAGCGGTTGTCAAAATAACATTCCGTTTCAAACGCCGGCTAAATTAAAATATGAACCATAGCGAATCAATAGGAACATATTTATGTAAACCGCTATAACCTTAAAATAATAAACAAAGCTTCTGTCAAGTTGTTTATCATCTGCACTTTTGCAAAAAAAGAAAAAGCCGTTTCATGGAATTAACCATAAAAACGGCTTTTGTCCGCGTTATAAAATTTGCTATTCAAATGTTGCGGCAGCCAGAACCGCACTTTCATGATAGTCTCGGAATGTCTCGGTTGGCATTATATAACTGACCAGTTTAGAATAAAATGGGAAATCATAAGATTTGCATAATTTACAGCAGATGATAATTTCTGACATTAAATCTACATTTTCTCTTTCAAACTTCAGTTTATTCTTACAAAAATCATGCAATTCGTTCAAAGCTTCAAGTGCGCTTTGGGGTGCTTTCTTTTGTCCAAAATGAGTATCGTATAATACTGCGTGGGTTAGGAAATACGCATAAAAGTTCGCATCCTTTTTGCCTGCTTTTCTTAAAAGAGAAACGTATTTATTAAACTGCCTGTATTTTTCTGAATCACAACAGGATAAGGCTCTAATATATATATATAATAGAACCGCATCCCTTGGATGAGCGACATTCTTTATTTTCTCATCTTTCATGAAAATTTTTATTATTTCGTCGTTAACTCTGTATTGATCTCCATACCCCAGTAGTTTTGTGTAATACCAATAATCCAATTTTGCTTGTAACTCGTATAATGGTTTTCGTTTTTTAAGTATTCCTCTAATTTTTGCGATCATGCTTCCCGATACTGATGTTGGTTTTTCTACCATTCCATGAATATCCGAGATAACGCTTTCCAAGTATTCATTCAATTTGAGTTCACTGAATTTTTGGGGAGAAATATGTTTTAAGGCAAATAAAATTGACAATCGAATAGACAGGTTGTCATCTGTTTTTCTGATGGGTTTTAAAAATTCTCTTAAAAAGTAGTTGGATTTTTCATCCATGATTTTATAAGGGCTTGTTATTTTAGTAGATTAAGCTAATTTTTCAGTTTGTGTACAGCCGGGTAATTACAATATTTGGTA
>CAZPSY010000340.1:0-1549 GCA_964589295.1 uncultured Ignavibacteriaceae bacterium | reverse complement strand
TACTTGATACTATTCATACCATTTTGCCTTATGGGTCAAAGTAAAGATGTCTCAAAGGTAGGTACGACCGCTGCTGCTTTTTTAGAAATTCCTGCCGGGGCTACCGCAGTGGGAATGGGCGGAGCTTTTGTTAGCCTGGCAAATGATGCCTCGGCACTTTATTGGAATGTTGGCGGGATTTCAACTATAGAAAAGTATGATCTTCATATTGCAAATATGACCTGGATTGGTGATACAAAATTTACTTTTGCCGGGTTAGTCCTTCCACTGGGCGAATTTGGAACTATTGGTTTAAGTTTTACATCTCTTTCCATGGATGATATGGCTGTACGAACTGTTGAAAAGCCTGAAGGGACAGGTGAGTTTTTTAGTGCAGGCGATATTGCTTTTGGTGTTAGTTACGCAAGAAATTTAACCGACAGGTTTTCTATAGGTTTTACATTAAAATATATTCAGGAAAAAATCTGGCACATGACCTCGCAGGGATTTGCAATTGATGCAGGCACATTATTCAAAACTGATATTCTCGGAGGAATGACAATCGGTGCTTCAATTTCAAATTTTGGTTCTTCAATGAAACTTGACGGTCGTGATACAAGATACTTCATCAGGGTCGATGAAGGTAAACAAGGGTCGAATGATAGAATTCCAACAAACATAGAGCTGGATTCATGGGACCTTCCGCTTATGTTCAGAATTGGTTTATCTGACAATATTGTACAAAATGATATTTACAGACTTACTGCTACATTGGATGCAATTCATCCTAATAACGATTATGAAAGTTTAAACATCGGAGGTGAATTTGCATTTATGGAGTTTTTAATGATAAGGGGTGGATATAATTCGCTCTTTCTAAAAGATGGGGAGGGTGGTCTGTCATTAGGAGTAGGAGTAAATTCGACTATGCTTTTCAGTGATGCTTTATTCCAATTTGATTACGCATTTCGTGATTTTGGAAGACTCCAAAATGTACATATGTTTTCATTAGATTTTAAGTTTTAAGGAAATTCGACCAATTGATAAAATATTTTCATGCTTCTATAAAGGTTATTCTTTCTTTTATAGCAGTAATAATCTTTTCCGCTAACACCTATCCGTTTCAAGATAGCCTAAAGTCACAAGTAACTACATCTGATACATATAATCAGGATATCGTTGCATCGATTGGGCCTGTAAATATTTCTGTTGAAGAATTCTATAATAGTTATGAATTCGGGCCTGCATTTGTAAAAAGAAAAAAAGATTCTAAAAAACGCCACTTAAATTATATGATCAATGAAAAACTATTGGCACTTGATGGATATTCCCGGGGGGTAGATAAAAATGATGATGTCGAATCCATTATTCGTGATTTTGAAAATGATATTGCTACCGAAGAAATGTTTATAGAAGATATATTAAACAAAATTGAAATTTCCGAAGAAGAAATTGACACGTTAATAACTCAGAAACAATTAGAGTTGTATATCAGATGGTTATATGCAGAAACTGGCGATGAACTGAATAAATTTATTGATGCTCTGGCTTTAGGAATATCCTTTGATTC
>CAZPSY010000339.1:0-1552 GCA_964589295.1 uncultured Ignavibacteriaceae bacterium | reverse complement strand
AAATAAGATATATGCAATCAGTAAGAATTGATTCCAGGTTGTGCTTTTGGCAAGAAATCTGTAATGTAGCTCACCCATCCTTTTCATCGATACACCCAATCCCCTACAAAAAAACAGACAAAAACGGATACAGCTACCTTAATTTTTTGTAAATTAATATTTGAAAAACCAGATCAATTCTTCATGAGAAATTCGGATAAAAATGAACTGGTTATATTGAGATAGTTAGCGATGTAATGCTTGGGTTTAAAAATTTGAATCAGTGGGTAGTGGAATTTTTTTCCATTAATTTAGGAGGCTATATGGTTTGCCACCAAGAGGGTTCAAAAATTTGAACCGGCAATGCAGTAATTTTTTGTCATTAAATTAGGGGGCTAAATGGTTTGCTACCAAGAGGGTTCAAAAATTTGAACTATAAAATCGATTTTAAGATATTATCATGAGAAAAGTATAAATGTTCATTTTGGGCGTTTAATGGTGCAACAAATTAGAATTTCAATATTAATTGATATGCCAAAAATTTATTAAGTGTTGTGGCCATATTTTGGCAGGGAAATTGCTAAAAAAATTTATAAACAATAATTTCTTTTTAATCTCATCAGCAAATGAATATCAGTGGTGATTCATTTAAAACGAGATAAGGAATTGTTCCATGAACTTTGTTGGTATTATAGTTCTAATTTGTTTTTAGCATCATGAAAACAGGAGATGTAGAATATGCAACCTTCGATAGTCTGGTTAAGCCTTATATTGTTTTCTTGGGGTTTCTTAATCTCTGTCGTCTATGGAGCCTATGAAATAGCACAGATATGTTTTAGGTTGTTTGGATAATTTGACTTCAACGACTGTAAATGAAGTTTAAGAAAGGGATAAACGCTTATAGTTCAGCATCTGTTTTTTTCCTGGCCGGCTTCTTGAAATCATAAAATTTGACATCAGAGATATCTATCTTCTAATTTATTATTTTGGTTTAAAATTATCCTTAAAATTTAAAGTTTTTTTGACAAATGAAAAACACTATCCATATCCTTGGGGTGATAATAGCAATTTTGTTTATCAGTATCCCTGTATATACGCATGCCATGAGTGCCCGTCCTCCGCTAATTTCCGAACAGATAGAGGATGACGGTTATTTGATGAAATCCAGAGTAGATGACAGTAAGACCTTGATCTTTAACAAGGACGGAAAAGTTGTTGGATATGGAAAGAAAAGCTATCTGGACAGCCGTAAGACGGTTTTTTATGATAATGAAGGAAACATTAAAGGGTACCTTCAACAAGACCTGATGGACTCCCGCATGCTCAGATTTTTCAAAGTGAACGATTACTGATAAAATAGGTGGACTTCCAATCTTTAAAGGCAGGGTCAGCAGTGGCCCTGCTTTTTTATCATCCACACTTTTGATTTCTGCTATAAATGACAGGTTTTTGAGACCATAAATTATTTGTGATATCGTTTTTCAATAAGGGCAAATCCGTTTCACAGGGTTTGCTTTTTTGACTTTATGGGGACATAATCATTCTAATTGTCAATGATCGTCAGCTCGACAAG
>CAZPSY010000338.1:0-1561 GCA_964589295.1 uncultured Ignavibacteriaceae bacterium | reverse complement strand
GAAAATGGTACAATTCTTAACAAAATGATTATTGATGGTAAAGTGATAATGCAGGATGAAGATTACGATGCGGATTTGTATGAAACAACAATTGAATACCTGGAAGCAAAGGGTTTCCTGCAGTACGAAGTAAGTAATTTTGCAAAACCCGGTTTCGAGTGTCTTCATAACAACTCGTATTGGCATTATAAAGATTATCTTGGTTTTGGAACTTCCGCACATTCTTTTATTGATGGAAAGCGCTGGTGGAATTATTCGAGTGTTAAAAGATATGTAAGCGAGGTTACAAATAACGGCAAGGCAACTGCTAACCACGAGATCTTAACGCCCGAAGAAATTCATAGTGAATATGTAATGCTGGCTTTACGTAGTTCAGGAATTGAATTAAAAAGTTATAAAAAAAGATTCGGCAGTGATTGGTTAAAGAAAAATAATTCTTATTTTGAAGAACTGCTGAATAAAGATTTAATTTTGTTTGATGAAGAGATAATAAAATTTACAAGAAAAGGTTATACTTTGTGTGATGAAATAATCAAAAATGTTTTATGAAAACAACTGAAAAATCCTAAATGTTTAAGCTTAAACTTCACTGGCAAATCCTTATAGCATTACTAATTGCCGTTCTTTACGGATTATTTTTCACTGAGTATGTTGGTTATGTTAGCTGGATGGGTGATCTGTTCCTGCGTGCATTAAAGATGATAATTGTCCCTCTTATCCTAACATCAATTATTTCCGGAGTTGCAAACATAGGCGATGCACACAACCTTGGAAGGTTAGGATTAAAAACTTTTGCTTACTACATAACCACAAGTTTCTTTGCAATACTTACAGGGCTTATACTCGTTAATATTATCCAGCCCGGAGTTGGTGCAGATTTAGGATTAAGAAGTGAAGTTCCCGAACTTGCAGCAACTTCAGGTGATCTTGGTGATATTATCATGCGAATGGTTCCTACAAATGTTTTTGATGCGCTTGCTTCTGCAGATATGCTTGCAATAATTTTCTTCTCTATCTTAATTGGCTTTTTTATTACGCGCGTTAGTGAAAAGTACAAACTGATGTTCACTGATTTTTTTAACGGCAGCTTTGAAGTAATGATGAAGCTTACAAATTTCGTAATTAAGTTTACACCTCTTGGAATACTTGGAATTGTGGCTGCTGTAGTTGCCGAGCAGGCAGATAACTTAATAAACCTGGTTGGCAGACTGGGAATGTATATGTCTGCCGTACTTCTCGGTTTATTTTTTCATGCATTTGTAACTCTTCCTTTAATATTAAGATTCGTAGCAAAAGTAAAACCATGGCTGCAAGGCAGGGCAATGAGTGCACCATTGCTAACTGCGTTTTCAACATCTTCTTCATCTGCAACTTTACCCTTAACATTACATGCGGTTGAGAATAATTCAGGTGTATCTAATAAAATTACAAGTTTTGTTCTGCCGCTGGGCGCTACAGTTAATATGGATGGTACAGCATTGTATGAATGTGTTGCAGCAATGTTTATTGCGCAGGCATACGGGATTGAATTAGGTTTTCTTATGCAAATGGTTGTGGTGGT
>CAZPSY010000337.1:0-1584 GCA_964589295.1 uncultured Ignavibacteriaceae bacterium | reverse complement strand
CTGAAGAACCTTGTCTGAGAACCGGGGCGCCGGGCGATTCATATCTTTGGAAAGTTTTTCCATAAATAGCTGAACCAGTAGCAGGATATCCTCACCGCGTTCATGCAGGGACGGCAATGAAATTTCAATAACGTTCAGCCGAAAATAAAGGTCCTCTCGAAAGAGGCCCTTTTGGACGAGACGGTTCAGATCCGTATTGGTTGCCGCCAGGATTCGTATGTCGACTTTTTGAACACGGCTGGATCCTACCATGAAAATTTCCTTGTTCTGAATAGCCCGCAGCAGTTTCCCTTGCATACTTAGACTGGCATCCCCGATTTCATCTAGAAAAAGCGTCCCTCCGTCGGCAATCTGGAAAAAGCCTGCCCGGGAAGCATGCGCTCCGGTGAAGGCTCCTTTGACGTGGCCGAAAAGCTCGCTTTCAAGAAGGCTATCTGGAATCGCTGTACAATTGACGGTCACAAAAGGGCCTGAAGCAGTATTGCTGCTGTAATGGATGGCGCGTGCCACTAACTCTTTACCCGTGCCGCTCTCCCCCGAAATCAACACGTTGACTCTAGTGGCGGCGGCCTTTTCGATGAGCCGGTATACGTGCTGCATACCCGGAGAATTGCCAATAATATTGTGGCTGCTTGGCAGTGGTTTTGCTTCAACAGCGCGACGGTTTGCCAACTTCTCAAGCATCTTTGAGACAGCCGACAATAACTCTTCATCCGTGAAGGGTTTTACCAGATAATTTTCAGCACCGTCTTTGACCGCCTCTACCGCGCCTTTTATGGACGGGTAACCGGTGATGATCATTATTTCCGTTCCCGGTACATTTTCTTTCACATATTTAAGTAGCTCCAAACCACTGATTTTGGGCATTTTTATATCGGTGATAACCAGATCCACCAAGTTTTGTACCAAGAAGGCAATCGCCAATTCCACACTTGGTGCGGTGAAGACTTCATAGCTGGCAGCTTCGAGGTTTCTTTGGATAACTTCCAAGGTGGGCGCTGAATCATCAACAACCAGAATCTTAGTTCTGTTATGCCCTATTTTTTTATAATGCATTCTTTTCCTCTGGTGATAACCTTTTCAGTGGAAATTTGATCCGGAAGCAGGCACCATGTCCGATACGGCTCTCCACGTCAATACTGCCGCCATGGGACTTAACGATGCCATGAACCACAGAAAGCCCTAGACCGGTTCCCTGTTTAATATCCTTGGTTGTAAAGAACGGCAGAAAGATTTGTTTTAATGTTTTTTGAGTCATACCGGTGCCGGTGTCCTGAACCAGCAGGTAAGCATGGTCTTCGTCAAACGAGGTTTCAATGCTCAGCGTACCTTCTTCGGGCATGGCTTGAAGCGCATTGACGATCAGGTTGGTAAATACCTGCTGCAACTGGGACATATCGGCTCTTATGGCCGGCAAGTTCTGGTGAAGTTTTTTTGTCACCACAATTCCATTCTTAGCACATCGTGACTCAAACAGATAAATACCGTCTTCAATCAGTCGGTTCAGATTCACCAGGGTTTCCCGCGGCGGGGTCTGACGACTGAAAAACATCAGTTTTTTGATGACTTCCCTGGCATGCAAAG
>CAZPSY010000336.1:0-1591 GCA_964589295.1 uncultured Ignavibacteriaceae bacterium | reverse complement strand
GTATTGATGGCAATTGGTTATAAATCCATCACCCCTTTTAGATTTTATAGCGACTCTACTTTAAGACGAATTGCTAGACAATACCTGTTTTCATGGTTATACCGCTTATTAGAAATTGATTATGCCAAAAGTAGAGATATTTTCAAATGTTGTGTATGAGTTTTTGTAAAAAATTTCAATCTATCCAATTCCTGTTAACTTAAGCGACCTTTTCCTGGATTTCTCCATCCTTAAATTTTATACCTTCAATAACCTTTGTAATGAGGTTATACCCTTTCAGTTTTGAATAATGTTTTGATGCTTCTCTCATCAATTTAAAAACCATAGCAAGAGTCATTATAGATGTTCCTTGTCCTCTTGTGGTATTCGTTCGTAAGCGAACTGTCGCAAATGTCGATTCAATTGCATTTGTCGTTCTTATATGAATCCAGTGTTGTGCAGGAAAAGCATAAAAACTGAAAAGTTCTTCTTTATTTTTTTCAAGACAGGCGACAGCCCTCGGATATCGGCTTTCAAATGTTTCGATAAATAATTCATATGCGTTCAATGCATCTTTTTTAGTTGGTGCCATATACATTTCATGAATCATATTTTTAGCTTTTGGCTGCACTTTTTTAGGCATTTTATCAAGTATGTTGGCAGTTTTATGTACCCAACATCTTTGATGCCTGCTCTCAGGGTAAATGTCTTTTACAGCACCCCAAAAACCAAGAGCTCCATCACCGATGAAGAGTTTAGGACCTGCAAGCCCTCGTGCTTTGAGTGATCTTAAAAAACAGCTCCAGCTCTCTTTACTTTCTCTATAACCACTATCAACAGCTATAAGCTCTTTAGTTCCATCTTCCTTTACGCCGAGCATTACAAGTATACAGAGCCGTTCTTCTTCCAGCCTAAGATTAAAATGAATTCCATCTACCCAGACATAACAGTATTTTCTGTCAGACAGGCTTTCCCTATTCCACTCATTGAACTCATCAGTCCAGATTGACTTCAATCGACTTACTGTTGATGCCGATATTCCGGTAAAACCATCGCCAAATAAGCCTTTTAGAACATCATCCATATTATTGGTTGATATACCTTTGAGGTACAGCAACGGGATGGCACTGTCTATCGTGACGCTTCTCTTCAAATATTTCGGGACCAAAGTGCTGATAAAATTTTCTCGGTTTACTCGATTTCGTGTCCTCGGCATATTAACTTTAACTGTTCCGGCATTAACTGTTACAAGGCGTTCCTTATGATAACCATTCCTCACTACTGCGGCTTTACCATCCTCTGTAGACTCTCCACCGTGACTTTTCAAAAACTCTGACAATTCACATTCTACCGCTTTTGCTATCATTTTCTGTGCAGCCTGTCTCACAATTTCATCCAATTTATTTTTCAATATTAATTGTGAATCCTCAAATTCTATGCTACTTTTCTTCTGCATAGGACACAACGTCTCCTTTTTTATTTGGTTTTAAACTTCTCAAATATAAATTGGATTCGTTGTTTTTTTAGCTCATACACAACTTTTAATAATATCTCAATTACTTTACACTAAAAACAACAAATTAAGGAGTTTGGGAAATGAATTTTAAAAAAA
>CAZPSY010000335.1:0-1601 GCA_964589295.1 uncultured Ignavibacteriaceae bacterium | reverse complement strand
ACAGGAATTTGATTGGGAAGGAAACTTAATCTGGGAATATGAATATTCAACTGATTTTTATTATCAACATCATGATCTTGAAAAGTTACCGAATGGGAATGTATTAATTATTGCCTGGGAATATAGATCTGTCGAAGAAGCTGTTACAGAGGGTCGAGATCCAAGTACGTTGCCACAAGATATGCTATGGCCGGACCACATTATTGAGGTTCAACCAGATGTTGGTACTGGTGGAAATATTCTTTGGGAATGGCACGTCTGGGATCATTTAATTCAGGATTATGACCCGACAGCGTTAAACTATGGTGTGGTTTCAGAACATCCCGAACTGATTAATATCAATTACATTGGGACAACACAAGGTGGCGATCGCGCTGATTGGAATCATATCAACGCTGTTGATTATAACGAAGAGTTTGATCAGATAATGCTTAGTGTTCATAACTTTAGTGAATTCTGGATTATTGATCACAGCACAACTACTGAAGAAGCTGCCGGGCACACTGGCGGCAACAGCAGTATGGGGGGCGATCTCTTATACCGATGGGGAAATCCCCTTACCTACGGTAGAGGAACTCTTTCAGACCAAAAGCTTTTTGCCCAGCACGATGCTCATTGGATTGAGCCAGTACTTCCGGGAGAAGGAAACATTCTGATCTTTAACAATGGAAGATTTAGACCAGGAGGTAATTATTCTACTATAGATGAAATTGTTCCTCCTGTAGATCAGAATGGCAACTACACACTTAATCCTGACTCAACATACGGTCCTGATACTTTATTTTGGAGTTATACTGCTCCAATTCCAACTGATTTTTTTGCTGCAAATATTTCCGGTTCTCAAAGACAACCAAACGGAAATACTCTTATTTGCGATGGTCCCGCGGGTAAATTTTTTGAAGTTTCAAATGAGGGAGAAATAGTCTGGTTATACATAAACCCTGTGATTGCCTCTGGACCAATGACACAAGGTGATCCTATACCAGCAGGTCAGAACCGGGTTTTCAGATCTTATCGTTATACCCCGGAGTATCCGGGATTTATCGGTAAAGATCTAACACCGGGTGATCCCATTGAAATTATCATAAGTAGCATAGAAGAAAGCAGCAACGATTTAATTCCTGCTGAATTTAACCTATCTCAGAATTTCCCAAATCCTTTTAATCCTTTTACTAAAATTAAATACGCCTTACCAACAAGTGGATTTGTAAACTTAGCTGTTTATAATGTGCAGGGAAAGATTGTAACTACTTTAGTCAACGAACTAAAACCAGCAGGTAATTATGAAATTCTTTTTGACGCCTCAGAGATTCCAAGTGGAGTATATTTTTACAGGCTGGCAACCAACGATTTTATAAGTACAAAGAAAATGATATTAGTAAAATAGTGCTCTTTGTGAGCATAAATAAATTGATATACAGGGAAGCGAACCACGACTTCACAGGAATTCAGATATTTATAACATTAGATTATCCAAAAATGTAATGGGGGAATAAGCTTCTTCGCTTATTAATCTAATAAATAGGAATAAATAACGTTAAAATAGTTTGACCCGAACAGAATGAATCAATACTTTAATGCACAACTTCAAAATATTTTTT
>CAZPSY010000334.1:0-1610 GCA_964589295.1 uncultured Ignavibacteriaceae bacterium | reverse complement strand
AAAGATTTAAGCATTTTGTGTCAGCTGATTTTAGATGAAGGTAAAATTAATGGGAAGCAATTTATTCAACAGGAGACTATAGTACTGTTTACTCGAAGATATTCTTCCCAAAGTTCTCGTGCTCTTGGTTGGGATACCAAATCTGAAACAAAATCTTCTGCTGGCAGCAAGTTTAGTAAAACATCATTCGGGCATACTGGATTTACCGGCACTTCTATCTGGATTGATCCAGTAAGAAAATTATTTGTTGTATTTTTAACCAACAGAGTTTATCCTTCAAGGGAAAATAAAAAGATTATTAATGTTAGACCTAAATTGCATGATGCTGTAATTGATGCAATAGAGTGAGGGCAAATTTCCTCTGAAAAATTCTTAGAATTAAACAACCTTATATTGAATGAGAAACAAAAGAATAACAAATAACATTCTTATTGGTAGTGTAATATTCTTAACGATAATAATATTCCCCTCGAAGATAACTTCTTTTGAAAATTTGAACGGCTACGATAAAACGTACCCATCAGTTTTCGACCTTACAGAAAAAGATAAGGAATGGATTGAGAAAAAATTAGGTGAAATGTCTTTGCATGAAAAATGTGCGCAGATGATAATGCCAGCTGTTTACAGAAATGACCTGGATCCTGGTTCAAATGGTTATGATGAAATAGCTTCACTTGTAAAGGAACAAAAAGTTGGTGGATTAATCTTATATCAAGGTGAATTAGTAGAGCAGGCAGAGTTTATAAATGATATGCAAAGATTAGCCGATATTCCATTGCTGATTGCATCTGATTTTGAACGAGGATTGGGCACAAGGGTTGATAATGCTATTGAATTTCCTCATGCTATGGCTATTGGTTCTGCTAATAACGAATCTTATGCATACGAAATGGGGAAGGCGATTTCTATTGAAAGCCGCTTGCTTGGCGTTCACTGGAACTTTGCCCCTGTTGCAGATATTAACAACAATCCCTTTAATCCAATCATAAACATCAGGTCTTTTTCTGAAAACAAATACGAAGTTGCAAAATTTGTTAATGCATTTATCAAAGGTGCTAAAGAAGAAAGGACATTAACAACAGTTAAACATTTTCCGGGGCATGGCAATACTACAATTGATTCTCACCTTGATCTTCCAAGAATAAATGGGAGTAAAATTGATTTATTAAGTAATGAATTGTATCCTTTTATAAAAGCCATTGAATCAAAAGTTCATTCGGTTATGGTTGGTCATCTCGATGTTCCCTCACTCGATCCAATTAAAGGAGTGCCGGCAACCTTATCAGAATCGATTATTGATCATCTTCTAAAAAAAGAACTTGGCTTCGACGGATTGATAATTACCGATGCGATGATAATGGAAGCTATCACAAAGTATTATTCAATAGAAGAAGCTGTTGTACTTGCAGTAAAAGCCGGTAATGATGTTATTCTTACTCCCCCAGATAATGAAACAGCAATTACCGCACTAAGCCTTGCTGTTTATTCCGGCGAAATAAGCATTAAAAGGATTGATGAAAGTGTTAGAAAAATTCTTGCTGCAAAACGATGGCTGAGGATAGAGCAGAGAAGGTATTCCGATATTGAAAAGATTAAGCAATCAGTTACCA
>CAZPSY010000333.1:0-1610 GCA_964589295.1 uncultured Ignavibacteriaceae bacterium | reverse complement strand
TACGCAGAGTATGGTGAAGGTGTTTTTATTTATACTGGATTATCTTTTTTCAGGGAATTACCTGCAGGCGTGCCCGGCGCTTATAAACTCTTTATCAATTTGATTTCTGCAGGAAAAAATATTGAATAATTCTTCCCAAAAAACAGATAGTGATAATAATCCCCCACCGATTTTGAAAACATGGAAGCGGCTTTATTCTTTTGTTTTTTTTAACCTGGTTTTTCTGGTGTTTATATTTTATTTGTTTACAAAGGTGTTTGAGTGAGCACCCTTGACTGGCTGGTGATGTGCGGTTTTCTTGGTTTCGTGGTTTCTTACGGAACATGGAAAACCAGGAAGACAAAAGATGTGGACTCTTACATCCGCGCAGGAAGAACAAGCAGGTGGTGGACAATTGCACTTTCAATTATGGCAACACAGGCAAGTGCTATAACTTTTCTCTCTGCACCGGGACAGGCGTATGTTGATGGAATGCGCTTCGTGCAGTTTTACCTGGGGCTTCCAATTGCAATGATAATTCTTTCCGTTACTGCGGTTCCGCTCTATAATAAATTAAATGTTTACACAGCTTATGAATATCTTGAAAAACGATTTGATTTAAAAAACAGGATGTTAGGCAGTGCTCTTTTCCTTACACAACGCGGACTCGCAGCCGGCTTCACAATTTATGCTCCTGCATTAATTTTATCAGTTATTCTCGGTTGGGAAATCAACTTAACTATTATTTTAATTGGTACGATGGTAATTCTTTACACGGCTGTTGGAGGAACAAATGCTGTTAACAAAACTCACCTCTTGCAAATGATAATAATTACAGCCGGAATGTTTTCGGCATTCATCACTATCTATTTACTTCTTCCGCAGGATGTTTCAGTAATAGATGCGGCGTACATCGCCGGGAAAATGGGGAAATTAAATGCGATAGATTTTTCCTTCGATCTAAGTAACAGGTACACTTTCTGGTCAGGAATTATTGGCGGAACGTTTTTAATGCTTTCATATTTTGGTACCGATCAGTCGCAGGTTCAGAGATATTTAGCAGGAAGTTCAATTGCAGAGAGCAGGATGGGTCTGCTTACAAACGGTATTGTAAAAGTGCCGATGCAGTTTATAATTCTTTTTATCGGTGCAATGGTATTTGTTTTTTACCAGTTTGTTACTCCTCCTCTAACTTTTAATACTGTTGATACTAAAAACATTAAGGAGAGTTCCTATGCAGTTGAATACAATAAACTTGAAGATGAATACGATAATATTTATAGAGAGAAACAGAAAACCATCAGGCAGCTTCTCACTTCAATCGAATCGGGTGATGAAGATTTAGTTGATCAAAAAACGGAAGAGATGTTAGCACAGCAAGATGAAGCATCACTTATAAGGAATGAAGCATTAGGTTTAATCCAGGAAGCAAATCCTGGTGCAGATACTAATGATACAAATTTTATCTTCTTAACTTTTATTATAAACTTTTTACCTATAGGATTAGTTGGGTTAGTACTTGCTGCTATTCTCTCTGCTTCTATGTCTTCAACATCAGCTGAACTAAATGCACTTGCTACAACTTCGGTAATCGATTTTTATAAAAGACTTATAAAAAAAGAAGCTAGCGA
>CAZPSY010000332.1:0-1624 GCA_964589295.1 uncultured Ignavibacteriaceae bacterium | reverse complement strand
GGATCCCTCAAAACAGAACTTTCTCTCACAAAAGTGATCCACATGTCAATATCAAGCTCCTCTAAAATGGAAACTGCCTGTTTAATTTTTTCTTTTAATATTTCAGTATTCATATTTACCTCCCTGAAAAGGAATTGTTATAGTTTTCATTTTGGTAATGCAATTTATCAAATAAGGATTGAAGTTACCATAAGAAGCACACTCGTTAAGTTGCTGTGGCTGCAATTAATAGTTTTTAAAAAGACAGGTTAGGGTTTTCTGTTTAACATTTTGTAATTTTCATTTCACAATTTTTTTAACTTGTAAAAAATAAACTTTAAAAATAAGAGGTCGCAATGGCTGAATACGTTGAACAATTACTGGCAGATGTAAAAGCAAAAAATCCGAGTGAGCCGGAATTCCACCAGGCGGTGGAAGAGGTGCTCGGTTCATTAAAAATAGTACTTCAAAAACACCCCGAATACAAATTCATGAAAATACTGGAAAGAATGGTTGAACCTGAGCGGGTTATCATGTTCAGGGTTCCGTGGATGGACGACCAGGGAGATATTCATATTAACCGCGGTTACCGTATAGAAATGAATAGCGCCATTGGTCCATACAAAGGCGGTTTAAGGTTTCACCCATCAGTAACTCTCGGCATACTTAAATTTTTAGCTTTCGAGCAGGTGTTTAAAAATGCACTTACCACACTACCAATGGGTGGCGGTAAGGGCGGTTCAGATTTTAATCCAAAAGCTAAAAGTGATAATGAAATTATGCGTTTTTGTCAGAGCTTTATGACGGAGCTTTCGAGACATATTGGACCAAACACTGATGTGCCGGCTGGCGATATAGGTGTTGGCACAAGAGAAATAGGATTTCTTTACGGGCAGTATAAAAGAATTAGAAATGAATCGACAGGAGTTTTAACTGGTAAAGGAATTAACTGGGGCGGTTCTTTAATAAGACCTGAAGCGACAGGTTTTGGAGTTGTTTATTTTGCTGAAGAAATGCTAAAAACAAAGAACACTACTTTTGATGGGAAAGTAGTAGCTGTTTCGGGATTTGGTAACGTTGCCTGGGGCGCTGTACAAAAAGTTAATGAACTGGGTGGTAAAGTTGTTACACTTTCCGGACCCGATGGTTTTATTTATGATGCAGATGGAGTTACTGGAGATAAAGTTGACTATATGCTAAAGTTAAGATCAAGCAATAAAGATGCTATTGAAGATTATGCAACTGAATTTAAAGTAGAATTCTTTGCAGGCAAAAAGCCCTGGGGAGTTAAAGCTGATGTAGCTCTTCCCTGTGCCTGTGAAAACGAAATTTACGAAGTAGATGCAAAAGAACTTGTTAAGAATGGTTGCATGTGTGTATGCGAAGGAGCGAATATGCCAACCACCCTAGAAGGTTATGATATCTTTACTGAAGCCAAAATCTTATATGCTCCGGGTAAAGCTTCAAATGCAGGTGGAGTTGCAACATCAGGATTGGAAATGTCGCAGAACTCTATGCGCCTTCCCTGGCCAAGGGAAGAAGTTGATAAACGTCTGCACGAAATAATGAGGAGAATACACGAAACCTGTATAACAACTGCTGAAAAATATGGAACTCCGGGTAACTACGTAAACGGTGCAAACAT
>CAZPSY010000331.1:0-1629 GCA_964589295.1 uncultured Ignavibacteriaceae bacterium | reverse complement strand
ATCGCGAGCCCTCTTCTTTTAAATAAGATATAATCTCTTCCGGTTCTTTTTCAGCCACTTCTTCAAATGAATTTCTGGCTCGTTTATATCCGAATATTTCGTTATGCTCATTTTGTAATTCGGGGAATCCATCACTCATTAATAATAATGTGTCTCCTTTTATCAACTCCATCTCTTTTAATTCATATGGAAAGTTATCCATTGTGCCCAGCGGCATACCTTCCATTAAGTGTTCTTCAATAATTCTGTGCTTGCTCTTATAAAGATAAACAGGGGGCATACCAGCTGCTGACATAAATAATTTATTGTTTTTAATTTTCAGCATTGTCATACTCATCGCAAGTGACAAAAATTGCATTTTCTTAATACATCTTGTCATTTCCCTGAAAGTAAAAAGTATATCCGGATTTTCTGCATAACTATTAAACAAAGATTTAGCAGAGGTTACCATTGTCCCTGCTCTCATTCCGTGACCTGTTGCATCGCCAAGAACAACAGTAAGCGTACCGTCCATTGCAACATTAAAGTCATAATAATCCCCACCAACCTCTGTGGCTGTTTTCATATAAACTGCAATATCAAGGTTAGGTAATTGCGGCAGTTCTTTGGGAAGCATTGAAAGCTGCAACTGTCGTGCTTCTTCCAATTCTTTTGTCTTACGTTCATTTTCTGTTTCCGCAAGCTGGGCTCGCAACTCGGCTTCTTTTATAGCAGCAGTGTTTCGCGCTTTTGTTAAAAGCCTTCTTCGTTGTACGCGGTCTACTCCGAAAACGAAGCCGATAAAAAGTAATCCGTAACCAATATAAGCAAACGTTGTTCTCCAGTACGGGGGAAGTACCTCGATGTGTATTACTTTTTCTTTATCGCCCCAAATTCCATCACCATTTGCTGCTTTTAATCTAAAGGTGTATTCGCCGGGCTCAAGATTTGTAAATGAAGCAAAATGAAGTTTACTATAAACCCAGTCTTTATTAAATCCTTCCAGTTTATAGGCAATTAAATTTCTTTCCGGTCTTGAGTAATGGATAGGGGCAAATTGTAATGAAATATCATTTTGGGAATAATCTAAAGTTAATTCTTCTGTATCATTTAAGTCTTTTTTTAATGGAGAGGTTGCAATATTGTTAAAGACGGACACATCGGATATTTTCAAATCGGTAAGTACAATTTTGGGTTTTGTTTGATTTGTTCTTCCGGGAATAAAATAATTTACTCCATTGTCTCCGCCGAAAAATAATTCTCCATTATTTGCTTTCCATGATGCCAGTGAAAATGAGTAACCCTGTAATCCATCCTTTATATCAATATTTATAAACGTTTCTTTTTCCCCGGTTTCATTTCGAACAAGCGTTGTCAAACCTGCTGCACTGCTAATCCATAAATTGCCATAATTATCCTCTTGGATAGCCCCAACTAAATTTGTTGGAAGACCATCATCCTCGGTAAAAAATTTTATCTTCTCTGTTTTTGGATCTAATTTTCCCAAACCATTTGGAGTAGAAAACCAAACAATACCCTCACTGTCTTCCAATACATAATACACATCGTTATTGGTCACGATATCAGAAACTGCTTCTGTATTTTTATTATACTGGGTAAATTCACCGGTATTTAAATTGTATCTAAAAA
>CAZPSY010000330.1:0-1639 GCA_964589295.1 uncultured Ignavibacteriaceae bacterium | reverse complement strand
AGAAATCAGGGTGAAGTCCATTTTTGGCTCTCCATGACAATTCATCCCTCTGAGATACGTTTTGATTATGTCAGAAAATCAAGCACTTGATAGTTGCATTCTATTGCAGATATCTGTATCGAAACCTTGAGAGCTGAATTGATGGTATCACCGGTTTCACATCAACCTCCTAAACTAAGATATATTGTGTAGCTGTTTAAATAAAAAAACCCGGAATTTTATCATCGATCCACGCTTTCTCATTCATAGGTTTAAGTGCAAGATTGTAGCCTTTGAAACGATAGTAATTTCAGTCGAAAGATAGAATGCTATAGTCTACAACTTTGGGAGACAACCTGTTATTATCAATTGACTTTACGGACAATTAACTCATGCTTAAGCAAGGAATTTATTCTGTTGTTAATTCATAGAAAATGAACAGTGCTTTCTGGCATTTTATCCTATTCATTCGATTTTGGCGAATTTCTTTCAATAATGCCAAGCAACTCTTTTCCAATGGGCTTTTCGGGGTGTTTCGCAACCATTTGTAGAGCAATACTTTTGGCTTTTTGTAATTTTCCTCTTTTTAAATAAAAATCCCCCATGGCATACAGATAATCCATATTGTCAGGTTCTATTTTCAATGCCTTGAGCAATTCTCCTTCGGCTTCTGCATCTTTTTTTAAATACTGCAACAGCAACCCGAGGTTGTAGTGAACACGTGAGCGCTCCGGCATGCCTATTGCCGCTTTTTTCAGATAGACCACCGCTGAATCATATTTCTTCATTTCTGCCAACAAAAGTCCTAATGAATACGAAGTTTCATGCAATTCCGGATGTGCCTTTACAACTTCTCGCAGCTGTTCTTCTGCTTTGTCATTCTCGCCTCTTTTATTGTAAAACATGGCCAAGTTGACCTTGGCCGGATAAAACAGGTCATCGATTTTAATGGCGGCAAGATAGTTTCGAATGGCTTCCTCCGGTCGATTCAGTGCAACATAGAGATTGCCTATGTTATACCGACCAAAGGCAAAGTCGCCACTATATTCCATGGATGCTACAAATTCTTTCAAGACGGCTTTAAAAACTTTTTCCTGGTCACGATCAAGGCGCATGGTCGGTTCCTCGGCCAGCCGGCGGGCAGCTTCAATACGTACCGCCTTTACAGGGTCATAAAGCAAGGAGGCAATGAGCTCGGTCCTCTCCTTTTGATTGGTCGGCGCTATGCTCTCCACCGCCGTCCGACGGATCAGTGCTTCGTCATCCATCAATGCCAGCTTTATGGCTTGGGAAGTATCCTCACCGGGGTGGGCGGTTAAAAGGGATATAGCCGTGGCCCGCACGATGACGGGGTAGAGGGGATCTCCGGCCAGTCGGATGAGGTCCTTTCGGACATCGGGACGCCGTTTGCGTCCGGCGTCGATGATGCTCCCATAATGTTGCTTTCGGCCCGGCCCGTACCACTTGGTGATGGTCTGATCGGACCATTGAGCGGTTTTATCGAAGTGGCACCGGTTGCAGGCATTGGGTGTACCTATTTTAACACTCAGGTCGGGACGTGGCACCCTAAAACTGTGATCCGGCCGGTAATCGATCCCCATGTAGATACGGCCCGGCATGTGGCACTGGACGCATTCGGTACCGGTGCCGACGTCAAACA
>CAZPSY010000329.1:0-1640 GCA_964589295.1 uncultured Ignavibacteriaceae bacterium | reverse complement strand
TCTATATCTTTTAATTCTTCCGGGCTTAATTTTGCAAAATGTGTAAAGTCAAATCTGAGATGATCCGGGCCGACGTATGAACCTGCTTGCTCAACGTGTGCGCCTAAAATTTTTCTCAGTGCAGCATGAAAAAAGTGAGTTGCAGTATGGTTACGCATAATATCCCATCTTCGTTTCACATCAACTTGGGCGATATAAGGAGGAACAATGGTTTTTAACGTTCCAGGATATTGAGGATTTTCTGTTTTTTCTATTTCATGTACTAATATGTTTTCAATTTTATAAGTATTTATTATGTGTATTCGTATATTTTCGTCTTCAATGTACCCAGTATCACCTACTTGACCACCTGATTCTGCATAGAAAGGAGTTTTATCAAATATCAAATAATTATCAATATTGCGAGCATCATTTACTGTAATTCTCAATTTATTATAATCATATCCAACGAATTCAGTGTTTAATTTGGATTCATCTGGGATATGATTCTTATAAATAAAAGAAATCATTTCATCTCTATTTGCTTCTCTTGATCTTTCCTTCTGTATTCCCATCAACTTATTAAATCCATGTTTATCAATTGAAAATCCCTTTTCCTTTGCCATTACATCTGTAAGATCAACGGGGAAACCAAAAGTATCGTATAACTTGAAAACATCCGCACCAGGAATTATTTTCTCTTTTTTCTTACTCAAACCAGAAACAATTTCTTCAAAAATTTCTATTCCCCGATCCAAAGTTGCATTAAAGCTTTCTTCTTCTGCTCTAATAATTTTTTTAACGTAATCTTTTTTCTCAACAATTTCCGGGAAAACATCTCCCATAGTAGCAACAACAATATCGGTTAGTTTATAAAGAAAAGGTTCATGGAGATCGAGCTTTCTTCCATAACGTGCTGCCCGCCGTAAAATTCTTCTTAACACGTAACCCCTACCATCATTCGAAGGAACAGCCCCATCGGCTATTGCAAAGGTTAAAGCGCGAACATGGTCTGCAATAACTCTCATCGGAATTTTATTTTCTTCGGAATCATTTTTTATACCTGATAGCTTTACGACTCCTTCTATTAACGGGGAGAAAACATCAGTTTCGTAATTCGATTTTACATCCTGCAGGACAGCACAAACTCTCTCGAAACCCATCCCGGTATCAACATGTTTAGCAGGTAGTTCTGTAAGTTTTTCATTTTCATCTTTATTAAATTGAATGAATACAAGGTTCCAAATTTCTATGCAATCCGCAGAACCGGCGTTAACATATTTTGGATTATTGTAATCATCACCAATATTTATATGAATTTCTGAGCAGGGACCACAAGGACCGACATCTCCCATCTCCCAGAAATTATCCTTTTTACCAAAGCGCAAAATATGATCGGGATTTATATCAGTTTTTGCTTTCCACAAATCAAAAGCTTCATCATCATCATTATAAACAGTTGCCCACAGCCGTTCTTTTGGAAGTTTCCAAACTTCAGTCAACAGCTCCCATGCCCATTCAATAGCTTCGGCTTTGTAATAATCACCAAACGACCAGTTGCCGAGCATTTCAAAGAAAGTGTGATGATAAGTATCATGCCCTACTTCTTCAAGGTCATTGTGTTTTCCGCTTACTCTTATGCACTTTTGTGTATTAGCAGC
>CAZPSY010000328.1:0-1653 GCA_964589295.1 uncultured Ignavibacteriaceae bacterium | reverse complement strand
CTACCTCTATCTAAAGAAGAAATTAAGATAGCTGAGAAACTTGCTGATGATTTCGGTGTGGCTTATTCTCGATATGAAGATTTTCAAAAATTGGAAGCTGCAAATCATCGTAAGACTGCTGAACTTGAAGAGGCTCGTCAGTTACAGCTTTCAATGCTGCCGAAAGAACTTCCTAAACTTCCAAACCTTGATATTGCAGTTTATATGAAAACGGCAACTGAAGTAGGTGGTGATTACTATGATTTTAATGTTAATCCTGATGGAACTCTTACTGTTGCAATAGGCGATGCTACAGGGCACGGAATGAAAGCTGGTACAATTGTATCAATGATAAAAGCTCTCTTTGCATCAGGTGGCTCAAGAATGGATATGAAAACATTTTTTAATCAAAGTAGTGATGCGTTGAAAAGAATTGAGCTTGGAAGATTAATGATGGGATTTGTGATGCTGAAAATAAAAACAAACAAACTTAAGTTTGCTAATGCTGGAATGCCTCCATTATTTCTATATAGAAAACGATTAGGAGAAGTTGAAGAAATAATGAAACACGCAATGCCATTAGGAGCGATTAAAGATTTTCCATATGAAATAAGCGAATTAGAAATCTCTTCGGGGGATACGATACTGCTGCTAAGTGATGGACTCCCTGAATTGAAGAATGAGAGGGATCAACAATACGGTTACGCACAAGTTAAAGAAAAATTTAAATTGGCAGCAGAAAAAAGTCCGGATGAGATAGTTGAATATTTGAAAAACACAGCATCTAAATGGATTAACGGAGTGGAGCCCGATGATGATGTTACGTTTGTTGTTATAAAAGTGAAATAATTTTTATATTTAAATAAAATAAAACAGGAGAAAATAATGCAGGTACAAACTAAAGAATATGATGATGCAGTTGTAATTAGCTTAACCGGCGAGATGATGCTGGGTTACGAAGCCCAGGATTTTCACGATGCTATACATAATTCTCTAGAAAAAAATAAAAAGAAGATAGTAATTGATTTAAGCAATGTGCAGTTTATTTCCAGCTGGGGAATTGGAATACTGATACACGGTTACACAACCGTGAAAAATAAAGAAGGAAGTTTTTTTCTCGCAGCAGTTCCTGATATTGTGAACGACTCATTAAAGAAAACCAAACTGGATACCGTATTTACAAAATTTACTTCTATTGATGAAGCTTTAAATACTTAGAGTTAAAAAAATATTTTACAATTAGCAATTGAGTATCACTGTTTTTATTTTAATAAATTTTTGAAAATATTTTAATCCCTACAACGTAACTATTAAGCCGGCAGGTAACACTATTTATAAGCAATCCTAATTTTATAACTTACATGCGTAGTGTCTCATATTCCTACTCCAGAACTAAAAACCTCTGGTTTTAGCTTAAAAAAATACATTTATAGATACTGCTCAGCAAAAACTCACCATGTGGGGGTAAAACAGGGTGAATTTGAGTGTGTTAGGGAGGAGAGAAAATGCGATTATCGCTTATAATCGCAATCAGCTCATCATTAAAAATGTTGCGGAGAGAGTGGGATTCGAACCCACGGTACCCGTGAAGGTACACACGCTTTCCAGGCGTGCCAGTTAAGCCACTCCTGCATCTCTCCGAAAATTTGGTAATCTTTTATCCAACCAAGCTCT
>CAZPSY010000327.1:0-1656 GCA_964589295.1 uncultured Ignavibacteriaceae bacterium | reverse complement strand
ATTCCCCTCCCGGTTTTACAGGAATAGTGCTGTTAGATGAGAGTCACTGTTCTGCGCATATTCCGCTCAATCATTGGCACAATGAAAGAAGAATTTCATGAAAGATGAGGACATTTATTTTTTCAAGCAATTGTTAACCGAACAATTGAATGCACTTTTGGGTCAAGCGGATCTTACAGTTAGAGGTTTGATTGACAACAACGAGAGATCGGCGGATCCCTTGGACCGTGCATCTTTTGAATCGGAACGGGGTTTTATGCTTCGAATTAGAGACAGAGAAAGCAAGCTTATTCGGAAAATCCAAAGAGCACTCGAGAATTTGGGAAACGGCGGTTTCGGAATCTGTGAGATGTGTGAAAAAGAGATTGCAATTGAGCGCCTTAAGGCGAGACCGGTTACGGCCCATTGTATTAAATGCAAAACGAAAATGGAGGCCCTGGAAAGATGAAATCATCTCTTTTAAAGGCGAAGACAACATCAGAATTATCGATGCCTACAAAACCTAAAATAACAAGAAACGTCAAAGCTAAAGCACATTATAAGAGTTACAAAAACAAGAAAATAAAATCAGGAAGAAAATGTAGAACTTGTGGGAATGATCCCTATCCGAATTATTTCTTCTGTCCGTCCTGTCATCATAGAATCGGAGTGTATGAAGAAAATGAATAATAATTGTTGGATCACTCCACCTCATAACTCATTAAAATCAATTATATCCCCATCCTTTTTGTTTGCAGAACGGTCGGGCGATATTAGATTATCCAAAAAAGGTAATTTTGGCGACCATGAGACTGATTTTCAGTTTTAAGCAATTTTTAAATTATAAAAAAGTTCTTACATATACACTCGTTTTTATTTTATCTTTACTGTTCCTTAATGTTGGTATTATCCAGCATGCTATAGGGGCTGAATCAAAGGACGAACCCCATATATCTTTGAAAGTTGAAAACAAACGCTTAGGCGATGTGTTAAAAATAATTACTCTGGATACAGGCTTTAAATTCAAGCTGAATGATCAGTGGATTAGCTATCCAGTTAATGCCTCAATTGAGAATATGCCACTTCATCGGGGATTGAAACTTATCCTCCGAGGACTAAATCACACCATCATTTATGAATCGAACAAAACCATAAGGATTATGGTTTATGGTTTTGTGGATTCTCGCAAAACTGATTCATATTCCACCCAGCCAATTTCATCGCAGATTCAGGATGACCAGCAGGAACCTGCCCTTTCACCTGAATCGTCCCCCGAAGAGACAGATGACTTAATGCGTGCAGATGATAGTTCTGAAGAAAATAGTTCTTCAGAGAGCACAGAAGACAAAAGCACAAAAAGCGAAAATTCTTCAGATAATGGGAAAAAGGAAGGTTCTGAAGATGCTAGCGCATCAACAGATAAGGAATTGGATCAAGATACAAGTAGTCTGAGCGAAAATACAAATGAACAAAATGAACAGAAAAATACTTCTGAAGACGCTATGTCTGAAAGTTCTCAAGAACAAAACATTGTGAAACAAAGCAAATAGTTATATGCTGCATTCAGGCTTGCGCACAGTCCCTTGCCCAAATGCCCCCGAGGCTGGTTAAAATCTTTCACGATAAAAGGAGCATCAGATGTTTCAATTAAATAGATCAGTCGCCATCATAAAACCC
>CAZPSY010000326.1:0-1658 GCA_964589295.1 uncultured Ignavibacteriaceae bacterium | reverse complement strand
CTTTAATTTTTATTTTCTTGATTTTTAATTTTCATCGTTTTTTCACCAAAAAGGCCGAATTTTACCCATTCAAATCCAAATTTCAACAGTTCTTCATCATCTTCCGTAATTTTTGCCAGACGATCTTCATCAATTTCAAATCGTTTTAAAAATGTAGTATCCTTTATAAAATCTTTAAACCTATCCAGGTTATAGCAAGCTAAAAAGAACATCTCAACTTTTTGAGGTGTTAAGACTTTTCCTTGTTCAAAGAAATCATGAAATGCTATATCTTTGAACATTTCTCCAAACTTGTCATATTCGCTTACTCCCTGGTTATCCATCCAACTGGCAACCGTCCATTCCTTTCCATCCTCAAAACCATTGCAAACTTCTTCATTCAAGATGAAATAAAATTTTTGATCTTCGGAATTTTCACTTTCTTTTGGCGATGCCTGTCCAACGGGATACATCCTGCAAGACCATGGTCTGTTTTCGTAAACCGTACATCCCTTTTCAGGATCAACAAAAAAACAATGCTTTGTTTCAGTTTCAGTCATTCGAAGTTGCACTGCAGGAAGCTGCTGATTGCGGTCGGCAACCAACTGGGTATATTTATCTAAAAACTCCTGTGAACTTATTCCCAAATGATTTTTTAATCTCAGCACATCATAAGGTGTAAGAAAAATATTAACATCGGCACAGCACTGATTAAAACAGGAAACTCCCGGATGGCAGGAAAATTTAAATTTAGCATCTGCATCGAGTCTTGGAAACTGTTCCAGTATAGTTCTTTTTAGTGTATCTAGCTCATTCATTTTATTCTCCAATTCTATTAATCGTTCAAAGAGTTATCCTATCTTTTAGCGCATTTTCAGACCAGACAGGGAGTGGTCCGGATTCTCCATTTTCAGGATTGTAACGATGTCTGTAAGAAGATTTTACGCTAAAGTTTTTCATCATATGATTCCACCCGTTAACATAATAAGTACACGAATCATCAAAGCAAACATATTGAATATTTTCACCCCAGGACGATTCTGCAGGAGCCATCCAAGGAAGCATTTCCTTTTTACAATGAGGACAAATGGGTCTCTCTTTTTTATTCTGCATTATTAAAACCTATATAATTAATGGTGCAATTACTAAAGCAATTACTGCCATCAATTTAATTAAAATATTTAATGATGGACCTGAAGTATCTTTAAAAGGATCGCCTACAGTATCTCCAACAACAGCGGCTTTATGAGAATCTGAGCCCTTACCACCGAATGCACCTGCCTCTATATGCTTTTTAGCATTATCCCAGGCACCGCCGGCATTAGCTTGAAATATTGCCATCAAAACACCCACTACTGTAACACCTGCCAGTAAACCACCAAGGGCTTCTTTGCTAACAAATCCAAATACTACGGGAGTTATAACTGCAATCAACCCGGGAGCAATCATTTTTTTAATTGCAGCGGCAGTTGCAATATCTACACATTTTGCATGATCGGCTTTCGCTTTGCCTTCCATTAAACCTGGTATCTCTTTAAACTGTCGTCTAACCTCTTCAATCATTTCAAATGCTGCATCGCCAACCGCCTTCATTGCCATAGAACTAAATAAAAATGGTAAAATACCACCGATAAATAATCCAGCCATTACATAAGGATTGCTTACATCAATCATGGTGA
>CAZPSY010000325.1:0-1682 GCA_964589295.1 uncultured Ignavibacteriaceae bacterium | reverse complement strand
GGCATGATTTGGCATACTGTTGATTGTGCTATTTTTTTGTCTTCTTGTAGCCCTCGAAATCGAAGATCAAAATGCCTCTTCCGACTCCGGCCATATCGCCCCTTTTGGCAACCTGAAACGCCATATACCTGCCATCGTCGCTTACCACTGGATGGTAGTGTCAAGAATCTTTCGCACTTTTATTTATAAGTCTTCTCTGATCATGGTTAAAGTCCCTGAGACCCCCATGGGGGTCTCGCGAATTTTATCGGTCTAACCGGCCTCGGCCAGCGTTTCGTTCTGCATTTCTCTCAACCGGTTCATGTTCATATATCGTCTCGTGCCCCATTTGGTTCCGGCGATGTGCCTGAGCCTGGCCGCAGCCAGCATCAATGCTGAGTTGCCGTCCGGGAAGCAGCCGACCACACGAGACCTTCGGCGAATCTCACGCATGATCCGCTCCAGTGGATTATTCGTGCGTATCTGTCGCCAGTGCTCGCGTGGGAAGTGATAATACGCAAGTGTCTCTTGAGCACCCTCGCGAACCTTTGTGGCAGCCTTACGCAACTTCATGCCATCAAGCTTGTCCGCTACAGCCTCGGCTTTCCTGGTTGCTTCAGCAAGGTCTTCCTGAGCATGGATCGCCTTTAGCATCGCCGCGACCACTTTCATCTTTCCACGCGGCACAACAGAGAAAACATTTCTGTAAAAGTGTACCGTACATCTCTGCCAGCGAGCTTGCGGGAAACACTCGCCGAGTGATTCGACAAGGCCAAGGCATTTGTCCGAGACGACCAATTGAATGCCCTTGAGTCCACGTTTCTTCAATGTTCGCAGGAAGCCGCCCCAGCCAGCTTTGTCCTCCTTGTCGCCTTCAGCTATCCCCAGTATGTCTCGATACCCATCGGTTCCAACGCCTATTGCAACCAGCACCGAAACATTGCGAACCTCGCCGCCCCAACTGCGTTTGAGGCTTATGCCGTCAAGATAGACGTAAGGATATTTGCCTTCTATCGGGCGTTTTCGCCACTTGTCGATCCGCTCATACATCTTCTGATTCAAATCGCTGACAGTGCCGGCACTTACACGCATGCCCCACAGAGCCTGGGTAATATCTTCGACCCGGCGAACCGATACGCCCGCAAGGTACATCTCCATCAAAGCTTCCTCTACCGATGATTCCCGGCGTTTGTAACGCTCGATGATAGCTGTTTCGAAGGTTGCCTTGCGCAGCTTGGGCATCTTCAGCTCAACCTCACCGGCCTTAGTGTGCAGCTTACGCTTATAATGACCGGCTCTGCCGTCAATTCTCGCCTCGGTTCGTTCATATCGTCCGGCACCGCAAAGCTGATCCGCCTCGGCGTCGAGCATGTCGTTGAGCGTCTCTTCAACCGTGCTGCGAACCATCTCGCCGAGATGATCCCGGATCTGTGCCTCATCAATTTTGATAATTTTGTTCAAGTTTTCAGTCGTCTTTGTCGAATTACTGTTCTGCATGTTTGTGTCCTTTCTTTGATTCAATGGTTATCAATCGTCTTGTATACCATCGACCAGAGAAAGGACTAATTTAACGTCCCAGTATAATGTGCGAAAAATATCCTACGTTATCCAAATTCGAGATACGAATTTGATTGATTGTTGACGTTCAATAGCGTATAATTTGATAATTAACTGTTGGGAGAGCCGCCGGGATGTCTATGGCG
>CAZPSY010000324.1:0-1693 GCA_964589295.1 uncultured Ignavibacteriaceae bacterium | reverse complement strand
GTCTGTGCAGAATGGAACAAAGATAATTTCAGCTCCTTTTGAAACTGCTATTCTGCTTAATTCGGGAAATTCCACATCGTAACAAATTTGAATATTTATTCTACCGCGATCGGTCTGGAACACTTCAACTTTATCTCCAGGTTTTATACCCCACCATCTTCTCTCGTTGGGAGTAATATGAATTTTATACTGTTTTTCCATTGTCCCATCTCTTCGGAACAAGTAGGCAATATTAAAGAGATCATCTTCCTCCTTTGTAAAGTGTGAACCACCAATAATATTAATATTGTAATTGATCGATAACTTATTAAATAATTCTAAATACTTCGGTGTAAACTCAGCAAGATGCCTAACCGCAACACCCGGTCTTTCATTCGGAAGAAATGAAAGTAATTGGAGTGTAAAGAGTTCAGGGAAAACAACAAAATCACATTTATAACCCGATGCTACATCTGTAAAATATTGACATTGTGTGGCAAAATCTTCAAAACTTTTTATTGGGCGAAGCATATACTGAACAGCACATATACGAACTTTTTTTGAAGTTACATTTTTTTTACCGATTGGCGGCACGTAATCAATGTTTGACCATTCAAGTAAGGTAGCAAATCCAGCCGATTCTTCATCACCAATCATATAAGCAGGAATTATCCTCTTTAAAACAAATCCATTTGCTAATTGAAAGGTAAGTACGGGATCCACAATCTCTTTGTTCATAACTCTTTCAACATATTCTCTGGCAGACATTTTCTTCTGATATTTTAAATAGTTTGGAATACGACCACCAATAACAATATTTCTAAGATTATATTTTTTGACAATCTCTTTTCTCGCTTCATATAATCTGCGTGCAAGTTTCATAGAGCGAAAATCCGGATGCACCATAATTTCAATCCCGTATAATGTTTCAGCGTCAGGATCATGATTTGTTATATAACCTGAGTCACTTAAAGTTTGCCAGTTATCACTATCAGCATATAGATCAAAATCAATAATTAAGCTACTAGAAGAAGCAACAATTTTTTTATTAATCTCTATACAAATCTGTCCTTCGGGAAAAATTTCAAGTTGACTTACCACTTGTTCTTTCTTCAAGGTATGCATACCAGGGAAACAAAGTTTCTGCAAATTAATTAATGTATCAAAATCCTTTAATTCCAATGGTCTTACTTTAATCTTTTTTTCAAGGGTTTTCAAATCAATTTTTTTCATAGTAATCCTTTTTGTGTTAACTAATTAACGATGTAAATATTAACAATATTTTATTAATTACTCAAGTTTAGTGACTAAAATGATTTTTGACACATGTATCTATTAATATAATGCCATCTAAACTTTTTTTATTGAATAACGTAATTCAACATGTGATGGGTTCTTTAGTTATTTAAAAGGGTTGGGGAAAATATAGTAGATGAAAGATATTATTTAATCATCTTTTCCAGTCTTAGAATTTCATCTCTTAATGAAGCTGCTTTTTCAAACTCAAGATCTTTGGCAGCATTACGCATCTGTTCTCTTAACTGTTCAATCAAATCCTCTTTTTGTTCTTTATTCATATATTTTAAAATAGGTTCAGCAACCTTTGCAAAACCGTGATCTTCCTTATCATCCCTTTTACGAACCTCAGCCAGCGAAGTCGAAGCAAGTATTTCCTCCACACTTTTATAAATTGTTGCAGGAATAATATTATGCT
>CAZPSY010000323.1:0-1701 GCA_964589295.1 uncultured Ignavibacteriaceae bacterium | reverse complement strand
CACTTTGTTATAGCTTTACCTGAGTGAATTGCATTTGGAGGAATTGTAAAAACATAACCGGCTTTCATCAAATTTGATTTTCCCTCTACCATCAATTCTAATTCTCCTTCAATAACTGAACAGATCTGTTCATGGTGATGCGAATGTTCAGGTAAAAACGCACCGGCTTCAATATTCCAATAAGCAATTGTCATATTTTCTGAATGAACAAACCTCACATTAAATCCCTCTATTATTTGCTTCTCCGGTATATGATTTAAGTTTATTAAAGACATCCTAAATCCTCCATTCTATTAAATAAAATATATCGCAAATTTTTTAGTGTTGATTGCAAGCTACTAACGGATTTCACAAATAAATTAGTACAACAAATTTACTCTTTAAAAGTAGAAATTACCTTACAGAAACCTTAAAAAAATTGTTTTTTAGTCAAAAAATGCAATAATGAGCGGTATAATAGTTGTAACAAAATGATAAATAATTTGAAAATTCAATCTAATTCAATAAAATAATAGGTATTAACATGCATAGTAATACTGTTAAAAACGATACCCTGGTTAACTTTTTATCAAGTTTAATATTTGTAATCTTGTTTCTTGGGCTATCGATATTACTTTACAGCTGTAAAAACGAGGCTGACGTAATCAGTACTGGAGGGGATCCAACTCAGGAAAAATCTATAATATCTGGTCAGGTGGTTGATCGGGATACTGGTTTTCCAATAGATAGTGCATTAGTTAGGATTTTTGGTAACACAATAAATACCATCCTATATACTTCAGGTTTTGGGCAGTATTCTGTTGAAGCAGAATTTGAAAATGACGAAAATCTTCTTATTACCGTATATAAAAACGGTTATAAAATAGATACATCGAGTGCAATTGTGGTTGCAGGTAAGGATTTAGCGGTACCTCTCGTCGAATTGAGTGAATTGAGCGTAGGGGGGGACCCAATTGTTTCCGGTGATCCGGTGAGTATCTTCCTATCTTCCATTTCTTCTACGACAATTGGAGTTAAAGAGAGTGGTTCTGTAGAGACTACAAGAATTGAATTTGTTGCTCAGGATTCTGTAGGAGTTCCAATAGATTCGAACCACGTAGTTGCAGTACACTTTTCACTTGGTGCGGGTCCTGGCGGAGGTGAATTTCTTAGTCCTACCGAAGTAATGACGAACAGCAGTGGTGCAGCAGTAGTTAATCTTACAAGTGGTATTAAGGCAGGAGCAGTGCAGGTTATAGCAAAAATATTTCTTGCAAACAGTACAATCACATCAATTCCAGTTGCGATAACTATTCATGGTGGTTTACCTGATCTGACTCATTTTAGTATTGCTCCCGCGCTGGTTAATTTTCCTGGTTATAATATTTTTGGGCTAGAAAACCCAATTACTGCCTTTGTAGGTGATAAATACGCAAACCCGGTAAGACCGGAAACAGCGGTTTATTTTACAACTACCGGCGGTATTATAGAAGGATCGGCATTAACAAATCAATTAGGAATTGGATCAGTAAATTTAATTTCGGCTGAGCCGCGCCCGAATCACCCTGTTTTTGGTGAAGGTTTTGCTACTATTACTGCCAGTACAATAGATGAAAACTCGCAGACAATTTCTAAAGAAACTATTGTGTTGTTTTCCGGAATTCCACAGATCAGTATTAATCCAACAAGTATTAATGTCCCGAATGGTGGCTCACAATCTTT
>CAZPSY010000322.1:0-1707 GCA_964589295.1 uncultured Ignavibacteriaceae bacterium | reverse complement strand
CAATATTCTGCCATACTTATGGATATTGATCTTGGTAGAGGAATAAGTGGTATTGAAGCAACGAAGAGAATAAGAAAGTTGGTGGGTTACAAAAATCTTCCGATAGTAGCTGTTACCGCATTAGCAATGAAAGGACAAAAAGAATTATTTTTGTCAGAGGGCTGCACTCATTATATATCCAAACCGTTTGAATCTAAAACTTTTGTAGGTTTAATTAAAGAAATTATAGATAACGGGAAATCGGGAGACTGATGAATAATTAATACTAAAATTATTCTATCACTTTATATATACTGTTTTAATATTTACAAACTCTCTTATTCCCAGGTAAGAAAGTTCTCTCCCATAACCTGATTCATTCACTCCACCAAAAGGCAATCGCGGATCTGATTTAACAAATGTATTCACAAAACAGCTTCCAGCAATAATTTTTTCTTTGGCTATCTTCTCTCCTCTTTTTTCATCTATTGTAAAAACCGCAGCACCTAAGCCAAATACGGAATCGTTTGCAACTTTAATTGCTTCTTCTTCATCTTTAACTTTAATTAATGAAGCAACCGGGCCAAATAGTTCATCATCGTATGCTGGCGTCCCCTTAGAAACATTAGAAAGAATAGTAGGAGGATAGTACGCTCCCCCACCTTCTGGTACTACCCCACCAAGCAGCAGCTTAGCTCCTTTTTCGATGCTTTGCAATACCTGCTGATGCAGCTCATCTCTTAACGATTTGCTCGCTTGTGGTCCAACATCATTCGTTTCATCAAAAGGATCGCCCATTTTTTTAATTTGCATACTCTTAATAAACAGCTTTTCAAATTCATCGTAGATTTTTTCAACTACAATAAACCTTTTTGCAGCAATACAGCTTTGTCCGCCGTTAATTAAACGAGCCGTTGCACAATTTTCCGCTGCCAGTTTAAGATCAGCATCATCCAAAACAATGTATGGATCGCTTCCTCCAAGTTCTAAAACAGTTTTCTTTAATACGGATCCGGCAGTTGCTGCGACAGCTTTACCTGCAGGTACACTTCCGGTTAAGGTTACTGCTTTTATAATTTTATTCTTAATTACTTCATCCATCTGTGAGGAAGGAAGAAGAATTGTTCTAAAAAGATTCTGAGGAAAACCTGCTTTTCTAAAAATTTCTTCTATAGCAAGCGCACACCCTGAAACATTTGATGAATGTTTAAGCAGACCTGCATTACCAGCCATCAAACCGGGAGCCGCAAAACGGAACACCTGCCAGAATGGGAAGTTCCACGGCATAACAGCAAGTACAACTCCTAATGGTTGATATGTTACAAAACTTTTTGCTGCATCCGTTGTAATCAATTCATCGCTTAAAAACTTTTCCGCATTTTCAGAATAGTACTCACAAACCCATGCACATTTTTCAATTTCTGCTCTAGATTGAGCGATCGGTTTGCCCATTTCTTCAGTCATTAGTTTCGATAGTTCCTCACTTTGCTCTCTTAGAACATTTGCAGTATTCAACATTAGTTTTGCACGTTCGTTAAAGGCCATTTCCTTCCACTCGTTAAAAGTATCTTTAACCAGGTGAAGTACTTTATCAACTTCATCAATTGTCATTTCCGGATAAGAAAGGATCAGTTTTCCATTTGTGGGATTTATAGATTGTAGCATTCAGTACCCCTCAACTGTTAAATTAACATAAAATATTCTTTAAGCATTTTTTTTAATTACAAC
>CAZPSY010000321.1:0-1709 GCA_964589295.1 uncultured Ignavibacteriaceae bacterium | reverse complement strand
CCCCGCGATTTTTAATTGATGACGGAAAAGAGAGAATGTAATAAACTACAAGGTTAGAGATGCTGAGAGGCAGAAATACCCCCACTTCCATAACCTTGGAGGAATGTATGAATCAGAATAATGGGAATAAGCAGAAGAGAAGGCTCAGCGCAGAGGAGAAGTGGCAGATTTATAGGGAGTGTGAGCAACCAGGAGCAAAGGTTGGAGAAATCCTTCGTAAGTATGGTTTGTATTCATCTGATCTGCAAAACATACGGAAGATGGTAAAAGAAGGATCGTTGGAGCGTTTAAGACAGAGTAGGCCGGGCAGGAAGAAAGTGACGACCGTTTCTGTTAAAGATTATGAGGAATTAGAAAGTGAATTGACACGGAAGGAGAAGGCCCTGGCGGAGATGACGGTGATGTTCACAACATTGAAAAAAAAAGTGAACTTGGAATAAGGGGGCCATTTCCCAGAGGGCGGTTACCGATAGAGGTACGGGAAGAGATTGTGGCGGTAATTGGCTCTGTGAAGTCATCAGGGATAGCCCTCTACCAGGCATGTAAGCTGTTGCAGATAAAAGTGAGGCGGATAGAGCGGTGGAAAGCGAGGATAAGAAGAACAGGCAGCATAGCGTATGGGAAGCCGGGGCCCAAACAGGTGGTACACGCCATCATGCCGGTAGAACGGGAGGCGCTTGTGGAATATGTGGGGCGAGAAGAGACGGTTGATTACTCGTTTCAGATGCTCGCCTTGAAGGGAGCAGAAGAGGGGTTATTTTGCATGTCGGCATCGAGCGTGAGAACGATTCTGCATGAGGAATGCCTGGCGGAAGACAGGACTGGTCGAAAGAGAAGAGGAGTACGGGTAAAGCCGAACCGACCGGAAGAACTCACGAGGCCGAACCAATGCTGGTGTTGGGATATAAGTTATCTGAGAACGGAGATACTGCGGGTATTCTGGTATTTGTATGTGATGCTGGATGAGTGGTCCCGGAAGGTAGTTGCCTGGCGAGTGAGCAGGAGTCTGGCAGGTGAGGAAGCATTGGCATTGATTGACCAGGCCATGATTACAGAGAATCTACTTACTGTTCCTGAGAATCGGTTACCGGTGGTGGTTAATGATCGGGGAACCCAGATGAAGGCCAAGGAGGTAATGCAGATGTTTAGGGATCTGGGGCTGACCCAGATATTTGCACGGCCTCGTACTCCCAATGATAATCCGTTTGCAGAGGCGTTGTTCGGTACGGTAAAGACCTCACCAGCATATCCGGGGTGGTTTCCCAGTAATGATCAAACAGTGGTAACCGGTTATTTCGATCGATACTTTACCTGGTATGATCACGAACACTATCATTCACGGATAGGATACGTAACGCCCTTCCAGAAACATACAGGGCAGGCTGAAACAATTATTATGCAGAGGAAAAAGCAATTGACTGTTCAGCGAGAACGGCGTAAAGAATACTGGCTACTGTAACCATAACTGTTAAGAAGAAAAGAGATACGACCACAATGGTAGGGATTTGAGGGAATGGTATCCTATGGGTCGAGCAGAGATCTTCGATTGTAGGGAAAATATGAAAGCTGTTTTTTCATGGACAGGACCAGAAAACCAAAATCGGTGCTACACTTTGAATTATTCGAGAAGTACTGGTATAACCATTAACCGGAGGTGGGTTGTAGTTTTTTAACTCTCACTTTCCCGACATTATCTAAAAATTACAGCG
>CAZPSY010000320.1:0-1723 GCA_964589295.1 uncultured Ignavibacteriaceae bacterium | reverse complement strand
TAGAAAAAAATAATTATTTTTGCGGCACATTCAACAACAAATATTTTTTATAAAAATTAGCGGGCATTCCATTTATGAAAATCCCTTCATCTCCTATAAATGTCTATAGAGAAAGCTTAAGTTTCAATCCCGACCACACTAAAGTAATTACTCGTTTTTTTCAGCCTAATAAAGAAAGGCAAAAAAATATAATTCAAAGAATATTGAAGCTTTCAGATAAAGAAGTAGATAAAATTCTTAAGTTGACAATAGCTAATTTTTCTCACCGACACGAAAATATAAAAAGGATTTTCAAAGCCAATTATGACAAATTAAATATAGAAATAGATCTCTCTTTGGAAAGAAGACTACTGATAGGCTCTTATTTTACAAAGGAATATTCTATTGAGACAGCAGCGTTATTCAATCCTTCAATTGTGCCTCATCCTAATCAGGAAGACATTGAAAAAGATGAAAAAAGGGTAATTTTGAGTTTTAGAGCGATAGGCGAAGGTCATATGTCTTCTATTGTCTTTCGGGAAGGGACCATTAAAAAAAATGGAAGTCTAGTTATTGAACAAGGCGACTCCAAATTAGAGCTGGGAAATATTAATGATGACTTCTTTTACGAGAAAAAAGATTTTGTTTTAAAACTAAAGGAGATCGATAGCTACGAATCTGTTAAGAGTATCCTTAATAATCTTTTAGATAAATTCTCTTATGCCGAGTTGAAAGAAAGTATAAGGAGGTTTACCAAAAAGAATAAAAATGAAAAAAGTTTTAATTCTGAAGCTATTGAAACTCTAATCTGGTATGCAAAATCTAATTTCGAAATAGAATTTAATGAAGAGCTGGATCTTTCTGGCAGAGTACTTTTTCCAAGGTCGAAAGGGAAGAATAAGGCTTTAGAGGATGCACGATTTGTACAATTTAAGGAGCTGAATGGCTCCCCAAGATACTACGCAACTTACACGGCTTATGATGGGCGAAATATCTTGCCGCAATTGATAGAAACGAAAAACTTTTACCGCTTTAAAATTATGACTATGATGGGAAGTGGGTCACAAAATAAAGGAATGGCCCTGTTTCCAGAAAAAATTAAGGGGAAATATGTGATGCTGTCACGTAACGACAATGAAAATTTATACCTGATGTACTCAAACAGAATTAATTACTGGGAAAAGCCAATTCTTTTACGGAAACCAACCTTTTATTGGGAGTTTTTCCAAATTGGCAACAATGGCTCACCACTCAAAACAGAAGAAGGCTGGTTAGTCCTTACTCATGGAGTCGGTCCTGTAAGAACCTATTGCATTGGCGCTATCCTGTTGGATTTAGATAATCCAGATAAAATAATAAAGGCCACTCCAGCACCTATTCTATTTCCTTTGGAAAACGAACGAGACGGTTACGTACCCAATGTGGTTTATTCCTGCGGTTCTATAATCCACCAGGATTATTTGATAATGCCTTATGCCATATCCGACACCCGGTCAGGTGTTGCAAAGTTTAACCTGAAAGAGTTACTCAACTGCATGGAACGTTGTTGAAAGTCAAATAATAATAAAAAGGAATTAGGAAAAAAAAGCTGAAGAAAATTCCTTACGGCACCACGCGTTCCTACCAGCAGCAGGCAATAGCTTTGAAAAACCCGAAAGCCGTAAGAGCGGTTGCAAGAGCAAACGGCGATAACCGCATTGCAATTATAATTCCCTGCCACAGGGTAATTGGTAAAAACGGGGAG
>CAZPSY010000319.1:0-1732 GCA_964589295.1 uncultured Ignavibacteriaceae bacterium | reverse complement strand
TTTCATCGAATACCTTCTCTTGGATTTCAGGGTTATTGCTGATAAATTAAAAGGTTTATTAATAATTGAATATGTCTCTCTACAAAGAATATAAAACATCTCTTAAAATCGTCGCTGCAGAGGAATTCTTTGATCTTATTTTATTCCGTCCGTTAGCTTTTGTGTTTGTTAAAGGAATATCTTCAACACGTATAACACCAAACCAGCTTACGCTCGTAGGCATCTTATTTTACCTGGCTGCTGGAATATGTATATCAACCGGCTCAATTGAAGCAGTTTTTGCCGCAGGATTATTGATTAGTGTAGGCAACGTTTTAGACTGCGCTGACGGTCAGCTTGCACGAGTCAAGCAAACAAGCTCTGAGTTTGGGAGAATATTAGATGGTATTGGTGACTACGTTTCAGCTATCGCTTTATTTGTAGGAATCGGGATGTGGGGAAGTAGTCAATCCTACGACCCGCTTATTTGGTGGATGATTGTGGTTGCTACAGGTGTGACTTATAGTTGGCAGGCATCACTTGTAGATTATTACCGCAACGAGTTCATTGTGTATGCTGAAGGCAAACAAGATTTCATAGTAGACGAAATTAAGAAATCCAAAGACAACCTCGGGAAAATTAAAGATGTAAAAGGAAAAAAATTTAATAGATTTATGCTTTCGACATACATCATTTATTCAACTCTTCAATCCATAATTCAGCCAAAGCAAGTTAAGATAGATATGAATTTATCTGAGCAATATGTAAAAAGTAATTCATTCCTTCTTCGTTTATGGTGTTTCAACGGTACCGCCACAACAAAATTTCTTTCAGTAGTTTTTTGCTTCTTTAATAGACTGGATCTTTTTATAGCGTACGTTCTTGTTATTGGAACTTTGTGGTCTTTAATTCTTTTGGTATTACAAAAGAAAACTGAGAAAAAAATACTATTGGGTACCTCATGATAACAGCTTTTGCAATTGGATGCTTCATCGGTTTTTTAATTGCTATTCCGCCAGGTCCTGCAAGCATGGCAATGATAGCACGCGGGCTTGAGCATGGATTTAAATATGGTCTCATGGTCGGTTTTGGCGCTGCACTCAGCGAAGCATGCTATGCAGCACTTGGTTTTTTTGGAGTTGAACTTATTAGTAATGCTGGTATAGAATACGTTTTACGAATTATTGGAATACTTTTAGTGCTCACACTGGGAATACGCCTCACTTTCTATTCACAATCATATAGTGATACCAAACAATTAAAGCTGAAAAAAGTACGGAAGAGAAAATCATTTATCATGGGATTTATGATATCAATTGCCACTCCAACTATTGGTGCTGGTTATATCATTGCAGCTAACCTTGTTCATTCGTATGCACTATTCGAATCTTCAAATCTCAATAATACAATGGCTACTTTGGGAGCCGGTTTAGGAGCGACTGCCTGGATGAGCATTCTTATGATCCTCACCTCGAAGGTGAAACAGGCTGTTAACTTTAAAATTTTAAATAGATTAGTAATAGGATCAGGAGTTCTGTTATTACTGTTCTCATTATATATGATAATTTCTATTATTAATGATATCACTCGGAGTTAGCGAGAGATTATTTTTTCATAATAGATCGCATGTCGGAATCAATAATTCATATTTGATGCAATTATTTGTTTCAATTTCTTAGTAGTTTTAAATGTAGAAATTAATTTTTCATTCACTAACTGTGTTATTGTAAAAAATCCTTTTGAATAGGAAATA
>CAZPSY010000318.1:0-1742 GCA_964589295.1 uncultured Ignavibacteriaceae bacterium | reverse complement strand
TTCCACCATTTTAATACCGGAAGGAACCCATATCTATAAATTCTCCTTCTGGTCTAAATATTCAAATAACCCTGGTTATGCTGAAATACTTTTGGCTACCCAGGATTCGCTATCTCAAATTAACCGAACAATTGTTGATACTGAATCATGGGGAAATTATTCAATATTAGATACGATAACTTCAGTTTCCGGCGACAGCTTACAGATAAAATTATCGGGTGGATTTTCTCACATCGCCCCGGGCAAATCATATTTCGATCTCTGCACACTAGAGTTATTAGAATAATTTAGCAAATCATTAACTTTACGTTTTCATTATTAAACAAAAATTAAATGTTCTTATGCACAGAACAACTTTAATATTTGCTGTTCTATTCATTTTCATTTCGCTAACTACTTTTGCCCAGATGACAGAAGATGAATACAACCGGGAAAAAGATGAATTAATTACCGGGAGAGATCAGCTCAAAAACGAGATAGAAGTTATTAAATTTGAAACAGACAATATGAGAAACAAGATACCAGAATTAGAACAGGAAGTGATTACTGCTTACCGTGAATTATATGTTTTAAAATATGGGGAAGGAATTGGAGAAAAGGTTTCGTATAAACAGATTTGGGCAGGGATGACCGATGAGATGGTAAGAGACAGTTGGGGTAAACCAGATAAAATTGATAAAAATGTAAAACCCTAGGGAGTTTTTACGCAATGGTACTATGGTAATGTAACTTTTTTTTTCAGGGATGGAAAACTAACCGATTGGCAGGAAGGACCGGAAGAATAAATTATGCCGACTATAATAAATTCACCATCAAAAATCGAATCAGCCGGAAATAAACCGAAAATTATTGAAGAGTTTATCGGGCGGGTAAATTCAGGAACTAAAGGCGTTAGCATTGCAAAAATGCAAAGCCCCGGCGGCTGGGTTGAACCTGGCCAAACTCCAGGGTTCGATGAATACACAATTGTATTGAAAGGAATGCTAAGGGTTGAAACAAAAACCGAATCGTTTGAAATTAAAGAAGGCCAGGCAATAATCTTACACGAAGGCGAATGGGTAAGATACAGTTCTCCTCTTAAGGATGGAGCAGAGTATATTGCGGTTTGTCTTCCGGCATTTTCGCCTGATTCTGTTAATAGGGATGCTTAACTTTTTTAAATTTAATTTACCCCGAAGTTAATAAAAGACTCGATGGTCTCTAATGAAGAATAAGTATTATATAATTGTTTTTCTTATTATCTCAACAGTGTTTATTCTTCACTCCATTTACTTTGCAGTTCCCGCCGAAGATTCATTTATCAGTTTTCGTTTTGCAAAAAATCTTGCTGAAGGTTACGGACTTGTTTGGAATATTGGGGAACTCCCGGTTGAGGGATTCACCAATTTTCTTTGGGTTTTAATCTGTACACTTGGTACACTCGCAGGATTTGATATTATCCTCTTTGCACAGGTTTTTGGAATTACCGCAGGTATATTTACTTTATTTTATGTTTTTAAAATCTCCAGGCAAATCGGTTTAAATGATACAACTGCCCTCCTACCCTGCCTCTTCCTTGCTGTCTCAGGTCCCTTTGCAACATGGGCATCCAGTGGTATGGAGACAAATCTTTTTACACTATTTATTGTTGGATCTGCGTATCATTCAATTTCGTTTTGGAAATCTGGTAAGAGTAAGTCATTAAACCTATCTTTTTTATTCTGCTTTCTTGCAACATTAACCAGACCTGAAGGATTCGGAAT
>CAZPSY010000317.1:0-1742 GCA_964589295.1 uncultured Ignavibacteriaceae bacterium | reverse complement strand
TTGGGCTTACCATGTTCCGCTCATTTAACCCGATGGGTTAGGGCCTGCCTTTTCGCCGGGGGAATTGTAGAGTGCGTAGAGGGAATAAAGAGCCCCCTAACCATACCCCTTACCTTTTGGTTCAAGCCTAACAGCACCTTTGGCTTGTCAAGTATCACGACGTTTATCAGCAGTTTACCTATGTTGCCCATACCACCATTCTTAGCTCCCCTCCGGCTTAGTGCTGCCAGAATTGAGTTCACCTCACGGTTCGCTCTTTCAGCCCTTATGGCTGAGGGCTACATTGTCCCCTGAGCTTCACACCCGGCCGTTACCAGCCACGCATGTCAGGGTAAGAAACTATTGGCACTACAATAGGTCAACTCTTCGGTTGACAATTAAATGAGCGACTTCATGTCGCACCTTTATACTACTACCATCAAGGGCATCAATCAGAAGGCCGAAATTATTAACACTTCGTTGTGTAGGTATCATAATATTGCAATGAAAACGTACTGTTACTTATTGCACCCATTAAAAGGCCAATGTCAAGAAGAAACACCTCTCATGTTACAAAAAACTCACCTTTTTGCATTGTACCACCATGATGATGCCACCTGGCTTTGTTTCCGCACCCGTTTTTTCTTTTTGTTTTTTAGTTGCAAAACAGCTTTATCATCTTACTGCTTCGCACCAGGCACCCATCAGGATCAAGGCATGCAGGAGATATCCCGAAAAAATCCATTCTTTACCCTACCCCTAATGTATACCCCAGTTAAGAAAATCGATTGTAGGGCAAATATGAAAGCTAAAAATTCATTGAAGGAACAAAATCTTTTGTATCTTTAGCCTGATTCCATTATACGAACTCATGATGGAATCCTTAACCTTATCCCGGGATCTCCCTCTGCCCCTGGCATAGTATCATGCCCCAGAAAACCTTCGGTTCCATACCATGTCCAATTGATTTGATCTCAAGTACTATGGTTTTGGGCCAGCCATTTATGGCTCATGGCATGGGCGAGACAGTCAGCCATGCAATAATCACCATGGCATATAAAATCTATAGCTGCGGCAGGTTACCAATCAAGTAGTGTGGTTATACCAGCAATAGGATAGGTTCACTGTCGCAGCTATTTTCTACACAAATAACTTTCCTGGATCAAACGCCTTCTGATCCCGAATGATGTAATAACAGGCACGGGCCAGTTTGTGTGCTATTGCTTTTCTCGCCACTACATTGTTGGTCTTCACCATTTTTCTTTGATGATACCGCTTTACATACTCATAATGCCTAATAGCATAGTGTGCTGCCTCTACATGTGCCCGGGACAAATGCTTGTTACCGTTCTTACGGTTTCCTTTCCCTTTTTTCTTGCCATTAGAAATCCTTTCGCTTCCTACACACCGGCAGTATGAGGTATAGTTCCCTACCTTGGCAAACCTCTCCATCGGTCCTGCCTCATACATGATGGTTAAAGCCAGTATTTTCCCTATCCCGGGTACGGTCATCAAGAGTTTGTACTCTCTTCTGAGTTTTGCAGCCTTGTGGACCGCATTCTCTATCTGTTGTATCCTTGTCCCCAAAAAGTTGATGGTTGCAATACTGGCTTTGCCCGATAATATCAGATATTCCTGCTGCAACATGTCTTCCACATCTTCTTCTGTAAGTTTGTTTATTTCATTTACATTTATTCTCGTGCCCAGATTCCTAGTGAGAAGATTCTCAAAGCTTAATATCAAGGCAGTGCGCTGCTGCACCA
>CAZPSY010000316.1:0-1752 GCA_964589295.1 uncultured Ignavibacteriaceae bacterium | reverse complement strand
TCTTTTCTTTCAATATTGATATTTTTCACTTCGAAAACCTTATAAAACTCCTAAAATCAAACTATGTTCATACTTCTTTCTGGCGTTTTTTTTGATGTAATAGCTGATTGACACAAACAGTAAAATTTTAATAATCATAAACTAAAATATTTGATACAATGTATAAAATAATTTCCGCACAATTTATTGCACCCGAAGTTAAAAAGTTCGTAATAGATGCGCCCAAGATTGCCCGTAAAAGGAAAGCCGGGCAGTTTGTAATCATCAGGATTGATGAGCACGGTGAAAGAATTCCATTAACTATTGCTGATTCGGATGGCGAAAAAGGAACGATTACTATAATTGTTCAGGGTGTTGGCAAAACCACCAAAGAGTTGAACTCACTTGGGAGCGGCGAAGAGATTATGGATGTTGTAGGTCCGCTTGGCAAACCATCGCACATAGAAAATTTTGGAACAGCTGTTTCAATTGGCGGAGGCGTTGGTACTGCAATTGCTTATCCTACTGCGGTTGCACTTAAAGAAGCCGGCAACCATACAATTTCAATTATCGGCGGAAGGACAAAAGGGTTTGTTATACTCGAAGATGAACTTAAAGAAGTTTGCGATGAGGTTTATCCCACAACCGATGATGGAAGTTATGGATTTCACGGATTTGTTACACAAAAACTGCAGGAGTTAATCGATTCGGGTAAGAAGATAGATTTTGTTTTAGCAATAGGACCAATCCCCATGATGAAGGCTGTTGCCGAAGTTACAAGACCACACGGAATTAATACGGTTGTAAGCTTAAACCCGGTTATGGTGGATGGCACGGGAATGTGCGGAGGATGCCGCGCAACGGTTGATAATAAAACTGTATTCGTTTGTGTTGACGGACCCGAATTCGATGCGCACAAAGTTGACTTCACCACGCTGGAAAGAAGGAACATTGCTTACCGCAGTTCGGAACATGAAGCGCTTGAAAAACATCTTTGCAACCTTGATAAGATGGCACTCGATCATAAAGAAGAAATTACTGCATAAAATTTAAAGAGTATAAAAATGGAAAAGTTATCAAATAAAGAGAGAATGAAAATACCCCGCCAGTCAATGCCTGAACAGGATAGCGTTGAACGGGCACATAATTTTAAAGAAGTTAACTTAGGATTTACAGAAGAACTCGCAATGCTGGAAGCACAACGATGTCTTCAATGTCCCAAACCATCCTGCGTAGAGGGGTGCCCGGTAGGCGTTAAGATAGGTGATTTTATTACGCTGGTTGCCGAAGGTAAATACATGGAAGCTGCGGCAAAAATAAAAGAAGATAATATGCTTCCTGCAATTTGCGGAAGAGTTTGCCCGCAGGAAGAACAGTGCGAAATTAAATGTGTGGTTGGTAAAAAGAATGAACCGGTTGCAATTGGAAGATTGGAAAGGTTTGTTGCAGATTATGAAAGAACCGAACTCGGCTTAAGAAAACCCGAGCTGCAGCCAAAGACAGGTTATAAAGTTGCAATTGTAGGAAGCGGTCCTGCCGGATTAAGCTGTGCCGCAGATCTTATACAGAACGGACACGATGTAACAGTTTTTGAAGCCCTGCATGAACTTGGCGGAGTTTTAATTTACGGCATACCTGAGTTTCGTCTTCCAAAGGAAATTGTAAAAACTGAAATAAATGTTTTAAAAGATGCCGGTGTAGAATTCCGGACAAACGCTGTAATTGGTTTTACAGATACTTTAGATGAGTTATTAGAGAACGGCTATGATGCTG
>CAZPSY010000315.1:0-1754 GCA_964589295.1 uncultured Ignavibacteriaceae bacterium | reverse complement strand
TTGTTGTTTGAAAAAGGTGATGATTTTGACAATTCTTCAGCCTGTCAGGGGGGAGCCTCATATTTGTTATTTTTTGTTTAAAAAATGATTAGTTTGGCAATTTGTCAGCCTTGCAGGGGGTAGCCCCAGCTTTGTTATTTTTTGCTTTAAAACGAAGATATTATTTAGAATAACATAAAAGCCATAATTATGAACTCAACTCAATCATTATTTAGTTTAGGTGCTTTACTCCTTTTTTCACTCATCTCAATGCGGTTTAATTCAACACTTCTTGAGAATTCTACTGTTGAAACTGAGAATAAAGTATACCTTACTGCATTTTCGCTTGCAGATGATTTAATAGAAGAGATTAAACAAAAAGCTTTTGATGCAGCCACAGTTAAATTTCCTACAACAAATCCAGAAGATCTTACCCCGGCTGACAACCTTGGCCACAGCTCATCGGAAGTGTATCCTAACTATAACGATATTGATGATTTTAACGGTTATATACGCCCCGTTAGCGCTCCTCATGCTGAGAACTATTCAGTCATTTGTGAAGTATGTTATGTAGATGCCGATAATCCTGATCAGAAAGTAATGACTCAAACATTCTACAAAAGAGTTCGGGTAACAATAACAAGCCCTTACATGAGAAGCCCGATTGTTTTATCAATGATATTTACACTTAAATAAAGATAAAATAAAAATGAGTATAATGCTTGATATAATGGGTTCTGTTATTATTGCCGGACTAATGGTTATAATGTTAATGAAATTTAATATCTATCAATCTACTACTAAGTTTGCATCCGACTCAGAACTTCAAATGCAGCAGAATGCAAAAACCCTGGCTGAAATTATTGACCACGACTTTAGAAAAATCGGTTACGATTATGATAGTACTTCAATCGTCCAAGCTGATTCAGAAAGAGTATCTTTCTTTTCAGATATTGATAGAAACGGTTCCATTGATTCTGTGAGCTATTTTTTAGGTGATGCGAGTGAAGTAACTGGGACAACTAATCCAAAAGACCGAATCCTCTACCGTGTTGTTAATTCAGACACAATTAGTGGTCCTTCTCTTGGTCTTACCAAAGCAAAATTTTCCTATTTAGATGAAGTTTACGGCGAGACCACTACATTAACTGATATAAAATATGTAAGGGCGGAGTTGTGGGTTGAATCAATTGAACCAGTGGGTGAAGAATATATTTTTACTTACTGGGAAATAACAATTAATCCAAGGAACTTATAATATGGGACGTGCAACAATAATATTAATAATTGGTTTATCAGTTATTGTCAGCTTCTTGATTCTAAGCCTTAATGCTAACTCTAAAGAAGGTTTGAGAACAACAGTTGATCATTATGAAAACACCCAGGCAAGACTAATAGCAAATTCGGGGGTTGAGGCGTATTTAGAAAAAATGCGAAGAGATAAAACCTTAAAAGGAACGCATAATAATAACAGCCTGATGGATGGATATTACGATATAGACATTTCAGGACCTGATTCTTTGGGAATTGTTACATCTGTGGGTCATTTTGGTAATACAGCTCATCAAACAATTGTTAAAGTTTCTCGCGAACCTGTTGCTATGCCACCCTTTAAAGGCGCGTTACATATTGTTTCAGATGTCTTAGGATTAAAATTAAATGGTAACCTGGAAATAAATGGAAATGACACTAACATTGATGCTTCCCCGGGACCTGAACCATCATTACCAGGAGTAGCTTTAGATGTTACTTCAGATAGTGCGTATTTTATAAAC
>CAZPSY010000314.1:0-1759 GCA_964589295.1 uncultured Ignavibacteriaceae bacterium | reverse complement strand
TATAACAAATCAATCATTAGTAATTAGATCAATATAACATATTAAAATGAAATGTCAATACTTTTAACTATATTTATTTATTTGTGAAAATATATTTGCTTTTATGAATAAACGTGTATATATTTAAATAAACAAGAATGGAGATACATTATGCAAGATATGAATGAAAACTTTTACACCTTTGATGAGACTCAAAAGCTTCTGAAATATAAGACACGCAAATCTATATTGGACCTTATCACCGCCGGTAAACTTGATTCTCATTCAGACGGCAAGGGTAAAAAATGGTTTTTAAAAGAAGATATACATAATTTTATTACACCAAAGAAGGATGAATAATTAGAGAAATAATTAACCAATATGGGGCGGCTCCCCGTGGTTGCCTGCCTTCGTGAGCTAACATAATAACAGACCGCCGCCCCTATTTAAAAAGGAGATAACAATGGATGACCTGGACAGCGTATATGATTTAATCGGATGTATGCATAAAAGAACTGGCAGGCTATTTGAATTATATGTTTTGAACCGAAATGTGCTTAATCCGAATGGTAACACTAAGATACTTGAACGGCAGATTAAAGAATTAAAAAAGCTAATTGGCAGTGTAGAAAATATTATCTCTGGTCTAAATGGAATCCCCGTCTGCGGCCCAAAGGCGGTGGTAAAATGATAATAGACAGTTATAAGAGCTGGGTAATTGACACAAGAAGTCTTGAAGGGCATGGATTGATTGGCAGATATTGGTGGTTTGGTAATAAGGCTCCTGAGATACCGATACAACTACATGGGCACAAAATAGTATTATTCCGGACACGCCAGGAAGCAAGGGACAATCTTGAATATGTCCGGCCATCATACCCGAAAGCAACCGTTATACCAGTTACAATTGAGGTGATAATATGAAAATTAGGCGTGATTGGGAAAGAGAAGATATTCTTTCAAGCTACGATGCGGCTCCGGTAGGAAAACAGTTAAATTTCTGGTTCGGAATTTATGGGTATGATTTACTTAATGCTTTCACACAGGCAAAAATGCAGGATGCTGAGATAGTATTCCCGACAGAAGTTGCTGAGTATTATCTTAAAAAATGCAGTGGCGATATTATTATTAATTATTGGGGAGAAAGATAATGGAAAAGCTTACAAATCCAACAAACAAAGATTTAAAAACAGGAATGATGGGTAAATTGATTGTAATCAATAAAGAGAATGCTCTTGAAGTGTTCACGGGTGAAAAGCTTGATTCATATTTAAAACAGATCGAAGATGAAGCAATGAATTTTGTTCCTGATATTTCTACAAATAAAGGTCGAAAAGAAATCGCATCATACGCTCGTACTATTGCTACAAAGAAAGTAAATATTGACGCTCTTGGGAAAGAATTAATTGCTGACGAGAAAAGAAAAACCAGCCTGGTAGACATAAGCCGGAAAAAAAGCCGTGACTTTCTGGATGATCTAAAAGACAGAATTCGTAAACCATTGACTGAATGGGAACTAAAAGAAGCTGAAAGAATCGAAGCCGAAAGACTGGCCGCTAAATTATTAGAAGCATGGGAAGACGCTATTAAAGAAAATGAATTGTTTGACCGCCAAAAAGAAATCGAACGCAAGGAAGCTGAACTGAAGACCCAGGAAGATGCCAGGTTTGAGCAAGAACAGCTTGAAAAAGAGAAACGGGCAAAGATAGAGCATGAGAAAAAGATCGCACAGGAAGCCAGAGAAGCCGCAGAAAAAGAAGCCGCAGAAACCATTGAACGT
>CAZPSY010000313.1:0-1766 GCA_964589295.1 uncultured Ignavibacteriaceae bacterium | reverse complement strand
TCAGTAGAACAGCACTTAAAAAGAATAGAATTTGTACAATACCAACCGCTCCGCCAACTAACTGGTTGATAATATTATTTACGCGGTCAAAAGGATGTATTATTCTTTTAAGTAATGTGAAAACGAGTATCACACCAAAAAAGAGTACAACTCCCCCGATAATCTCAGCGAGGTAAAATTCAATTCCGAAAGCAACTTCTATCATTGCTCCTATTTTTCCAGCAAAAAGTGCTGCAACAACAATAGCCGATATAAAACCTAAAATTCCTATTAGTTTTCTTATAAATCCATCCTTAAAACCAAGGATGAATCCTGTAAGCACACCGATAATTATTACAATATCAATTGCGTTCAACTTTAACCCAACAATTTTTCCACGGCAGCTTTAATTGCCTTACCTTCTGCCTGTCCTTTTAATTTTTTAATTGATGCCTGCATCAGTTTAGGAAAATCTGCCTTACCAGAGGCACCAATTTCCTCAGCTAAAGCTTTAACTTCACTTAGAATTTCTTCTTCGGTTAACTGTTTTGGAAGATAACTTAAAATAACTTTTAATTCTTCTTCTTCAATAGATGTAAGATCTTTTCTTCCTGCTTTATTGTATTCTTCAATTGCTTCTCTTCTCTTTTTTGCTGCAGAACTAAGCAGTTTTATCTCTTCCTCTTCATTAAACTCTTTATTCGTACCGCTTTTTTCAAATTCAAGTATTAAAGCTCTTATAGAACGAACAGTTTTTAATCTTAACTTATCTCCTGATTTAAGTGCTTCTTTAAGATCGTTGTTTATTTTATCTTTCAGATCCATAATTCCCTCAATTAATGAAAAAAGCAGGCGATTAAAAGAAATAATCAACCTGCCTTTTTAAAAAATAATTTGTTATTAATCAGATTTTAATATTGGACGAATAATTTAATCGTAAACAAAAAGCTTTCCTTAGTTCCTGCTGGATATCTGTAACTAATCCCATATCAGTACCTACATCAACTCGAAGAGAAACAATAACATTGGGCAGTTCCTGTCTTTTGCTGTACATAATTCGCTGAACTTCTTCTACCTGAACAAAACTATCATTAATCTGCATCTTTTTATTGTTTCCCACCCAAATGTAAGCAACCAATCTTTTGTTTTCTATTTTTTCCAGAGCCTCAGCTTCAGGAAGTCTGTAATCAACTAATACTTCAACTTCTCTCATAGTTGTGGTTACCATAAAGAACAGGAGCAGCATAAATATAATATCAGGCATTGAAGCTGTTGGAATTTCCTGCTTAGTGCTTGCTCTTTTCTTTTCGAATTTCATATATACAATTCCTTAAAACTATTATTTAACTTGTTCCGGCTCTGCAAGTGATATAATGATAGGCACAGCATCTTTTACTATTTGCTGCTCTTCTTCTATTATATCATCATAATCGCCTCCGAACCTGGAGTTAGAGTATTCATCTCTAACTTCGAAGAAAGCCATTTTTATCTGGTCAAGTGCCTGTATATAAACGTTATAAACGGTTTTCCTGTCTGTCTTTAATGAAACAATCAGTTTTTTCTTTTTAGGAAGGTCAATTTTTGATTGAATTCTTGGCTTTAATGTAGTCTTAATCTGGAAAACTGATATCGGCGCACCATCAAGCAGTACATCACCAGTTTCATTTATTAGCAAAGCAGCCATTCTATCAGGATCTACTTTAACTTCTTCTATATCATCGGGATGAACATATTCAGGTAGTGATAATCCAATCCCTGTATCAACATCAATAACAGATGCAACCAGG
>CAZPSY010000312.1:0-1769 GCA_964589295.1 uncultured Ignavibacteriaceae bacterium | reverse complement strand
TCATCAATTTCCATTAGATTTTCAGCCATTATTCTGATCTCCTTTATTCGATGGGGCGCCCCATCAGGTTGGCCGGTTATCTCCGCCTGCGGCGGATTGATCCCGTTTAAAAGGATTACGGTCGGATTTGAATATCAATATGTTAACTTCTAATAGCAGTTATTCATTCTAAAGTTCAAGCTAATTGAACCAAAAAACCCAGGTGACGTTGCCATAATTTTTTCTTTCTTATTCGGTCCCGCAATGACAAATATAGATAGCGTTAGCGGTAGCCTTGTTTGGTTAAATGGGCTGGAGATCTGGGGTTGGACCCGGCGAAAGTTTGACAAAAAAGGATGTATGTTAAAAATAGACCTGTTTTTAGGGCTTAAAGTGATGTTTTTGGCACCAAAAAGGACAGTTTAAGAAAAGGCCAACCACTTGACACTTCAGGAAAAATATGAAAAATTAGCATCAAATTGAATATATTGGCAAAAACCCTTTGAGTTGAAATCGACCGAGAGGGCATATGACCAGAAAATAGCCCCCTGCTTAATGGAAAATTAGGTCGGGGTTTTTAGTTTTTAGGGGGCATGGTCTATTTTGCGTATTAAACAAGTGCTATGGGATTAATAATAAGTCAACTCAGTCAACAACGTCCTCTACTTCACCTTACTTCAAAGCTTTGGAAAAAGGTCTATAGCAGCAGTATTAATCCTTACCCAACGATCTCATCCGATCCTGTAATTGAAACAGCGAAGAGGCAAAATGACATTTACGGATAATAAAAAAAGCGACGAAATCAGTCAAGTTCTGCTTGAGATTACAAGTGCAGTTCATAGTTCTGAAAACCTGTCCGAGTTGTTTCAGAGAATCCATCATACATTGAAACGCATTATAGATGTTTCGAATTTCTTTATTGCCATTGTGGATACGAAAGAACGCACCCTGCATTTTCCATATTTTGTCGATACCGTGGATGATGATTTTTCTCCAATCACAAACTTTGATTCTAACGATTCATTGACCGGTTTGGTTGTTTCCCAACGCAAACCAATTTTATTAAAAACCAAAGACCTTGAAAAACGAGAAAGCCAAAACGGTGTGTGGGGTCCGTTGCCCCTTTCCTGGATGGGAGCGCCGCTAATTATTAAAGATGAAGTTATCGGGGTGGTAGCCGTTCAAAGCTATTTAGATGCCAATCTATATAATAATCAGGATCTGAAAATACTTTCGGCTATTTCCGATCAAATGGCCCTATCCATTCACCGCAAACGGTCTGAAGATGCGCTGCGGGAGAGTGAGAAAAAATTACGTCAAATTTATAACAACATTTTGGATGTTTATTTTGAAGTCAGCCTCGATGGGGTCATTTTAGAAATCAGTCCTTCAATTGAAAAATACTCTCAATATAAAAGAGGGGAACTCATCGGCAAATCGCTTTTTGATGTCTTCGCGGATCTTGAAAATACCGATAAACATATAAAATTTGTGCTTACCAAACGGTTTGTTAAAAATTATGAAATCAGCCTTCCTTCCGAAGACGGCGCCCATCGTGTTTATTCCATAAATACAGAACTTTTTAAAGATGACCAAAACAATCCATTAAAACTGATCGGAACCATGCGTGATGTCTCCGATAAGAAGATAATCGAATACGAACGCGAGCGCTCAATATCCTTATTAAAGGCGACTTTAGAATCCACTGCCGATGGAATTCTGGTTGCTGATAAAAACCGAATCTGGACCAATTTTAATCAGAAATTTGTGGATATTTGGAACATCCCCCC
>CAZPSY010000311.1:0-1800 GCA_964589295.1 uncultured Ignavibacteriaceae bacterium | reverse complement strand
GCACTTCAAAGTTTGTGTCCACTATATCTGCAGCAATAAGAAGATTCTTAAGTTCATCTTTCTCAAATAAATGATCCTTTATATCATAGATTGAAATAATTCCAATTAGATTATTTTGTCTACTGACAACTGGGTACTCGGTTGATTTTCCTTTTAAAACTTTATTGACAACGTGATTAAAATTATCCGTTTCATTTATCGATTCAACATCAGTCGTATAAATATCTTTTATATACAAAGATTCCATCACATTCACTTCCATACCTTCCTTTATACCTATATTACGCATCAGTAGTTTAAGTGTATAGATTGACTCCCTGTTTAATTTTGTAGATAATATCACACTAATAATACAGGTAATCATCAGAGGAAGGATGATGTTGTAATCATTTGTTAGCTCGAAGACAATTATAATTGCAGTAATTGGTGCACGAGTAGTTCCCGCGACTAATCCGCCCATTGCAACCAAAGCATAAGCACCGGGAGTTGCAGTAATCTCAGGAAAAAGCGAATGAACAACGTAACCGAAAAAGAAACCCAGCATCGCACCCATAAAAAGTGACGGAGCAAAAATACCACCAGAGCCACCGGAACCTAAAGTAATAGATGTTGCAATTATTTTTACAAGGATAAGTGCAAGTGCAACATACCAGAGCATATTTCCGTAGAGTGCGTTATTAATTGTATCATATCCAACACCCATTATTTGTGGAAAAAGCAGAGCAGTTGCTCCAATGAGTAAACCGCCTATCGCTGGCTTTATATAATCGGGCAATTTAATTTTATTGTCGAAAAGATCTTCGCACCAATAGAGCAGCTTAATAAAAAGAAATGACACAATACCTGCTAAAGCACCAAGCAAAAAATAAAATCCAATTTCCTGAGGGGAAACAAGTTGATACCTCGGAACAACAAAGGCTGCAAACTTTCCTTCAAAAGTATGGGAAACAACTGTGGCTATTACTGATGAAATTACTATTGGAGAGAACTGTGCAATTGCAAAATCCATTAGAATGATTTCAACAGCGAAAAGAGCACCTGCAATTGGGGCGTTGAACGCCGCAGCTATTCCGGCTGCAGCACCGCATCCAACCAGTGTCTTCATTCTTTTGCTTGGAACACGAAGAAACTGTCCGACCATTGAACCAAGACTTGCACCAATTTGAATTATTGGTCCTTCTCTACCAACCGATCCACCAGTTCCAATCGTAATTGAAGAAGCAATTGCTTTAATGAACGCAACTCTTGGTCTGATATTTCCACCTCTTAACAATATCGCCTGCATAACTTCGGGGACACCATGACCTTTTGCTTCCGGAGCGAGGTAATAAATTATTGGACCAACGATCAATCCACCGATAGCAGGAATGATTAATATCCAGTACCATGAAGTATTAAGTATGTTTTCTAGTAAATTTCCTGCACCTTGAAAGGAGAAAAAAGATATTTCTCTTATAAGAAATCTTATTCCTATTGCTGCAAATCCGGCAAGCAAGCCGATTATGATTGCAACAATAATCATAAAAGTATGTTCGGTTAGTTTCAGCCGCTCAAAGTAAGCGACTGTTCGGAGGGAGACTTTCGTTAAAAGATTTGTAAAATAATTTTTATCCACTCTTAATAAGTTATTCAATCCTTACATTAAATCTAAGAAAATTTTAAAATCTTTCTTAAAATTATTCGCCGTACTGTTCTATGACATTAATAATATGAGCTTCGCAAATAGTGCAGAACGGTTTGCTGCCTTTAGAGAACATAATACAATCCAGCATCGGACGGTACATTCCGTTTGCAACATAC
>CAZPSY010000310.1:0-1806 GCA_964589295.1 uncultured Ignavibacteriaceae bacterium | reverse complement strand
ATCAAAAACAGAGCTTGCTAAAGGTGCGGTAGAGAGGATTGGAATGAGCGGTGCGGTTCTTTCTCATACAAGGTATGACGGAGACAAAATAAAAATTGCAGGCGAAATACTAGATCACACAATGGCTATTGAGTATGTTCTTGGCGTAATGTTAAGTAAAAACCATGGAGTTATTGATGAGAAGGAAGATATCGAAGCTGTTGGACACAGGGTTGTGCATGGTGGTGAAACATTTTCAGATTCAGTTCTGATAACCGAAGAGGTTGTTAAAGTTCTTCAGGATAATATTGAATTAGCTCCTTTGCATAATCCACCTAATATTAAAGGTATCCAGGCAGTTACAAGGATACTACCAGGTACTCCGCAGGTTGGTGTATTCGATACGGCATTTCATGTTAAAATGCCGCCTAAGGCATATTTATATGGTATTCCGTATGAGCTATATAAAAAGCATAAAATTAGAAGATATGGATTTCACGGTACATCTCATCGATATGTCTCGCAGATTGCTGCAGAAAACTTAGGCAAGGATATTTCGGAGTTAAAGATTATAACCACTCATCTTGGTAACGGAAGCAGCATGGCAGCAGTTAAAAATGGGCAATCAATAGATACGACGATGGGATTTACACCTCTTGAAGGTTTGCTGATGGGTACAAGAAGCGGTGATATTGATCCTTCCTTGATTTTATATATTATGGGTAAAGAGGGGCTTTCACTGAGCGAAGCAGGTACTTTACTAAACAAACACAGCGGATTGATTGGTGTTAGCGGAGAAAGCAGCGATATGAGGGAGATTCTAGCGGCTGTAAAAGATGAACATAAAAGAGCCCGTTATGCTTTTGAAATGTTTTGTTACAGGATTAAAAAGTATATAGGTGCTTACACTGCTGCAATGGGCGGACTCGATGCGCTTGTTTTTACAGGAGGAATTGGTGAGAACGCCATTGAGGTGAGAGAAGAAGTTTGCAGGGATATGAAATACCTGGGCATTGAACTTGATGATCTTAAAAATGAAAATAATGAAACGGTTATTTCAACTGAATCATCTAAAGTATCTGTTATGCGGATTCCTACAAACGAGGAACTGGTAATTGCCATGGATACAAACAGAATTGTTGGAGAATCGGTTAATTAATTTTACGAAACCTGTTATGGTAACAATGTTGTTCCCCCGTTACAAACATTAAGTAACAACAGCGAGGCAAAAATGAACTTCGGATTGCAAGGTAAAACAGCAGTGGTAACTGCTTCCAGTAAAGGAATTGGAAAAGCTGTGGCTGAAGCTTTTGCTGCAGAAGGTTGCCAGGTAGCCATTTCTTCCAGGACTAAATCAGACCTTCTTCATACAGCAAACGATATAAAATCAAAGTATGGTATTGAACCGCTCTGGTCTATTTGCGATCTTAATAAAAATAAAGATATCGAAAACACGATTAACGCTGTAACCGATCAGTTTGGTGGTATAGATATTTTAGTAAATAACTGCGGCGGACCTGTTCCCGGTTTATTTGCCGAGCTTGATGAAAAGGATTGGGATCATGCATACGAACAAGTTCTGCTTAGTGTTGTCAGGATGTCTAAACTTGTAATACCTCAAATGATACGGAACGATTGGGGAAGAATAATAAATATAACATCCATCTCTGTAAAACAACCGGTTGATAATTTAATACTTTCCAATTCATTAAGAGCAGGTGTTACCGGTTTTGCAAAATCTCTTAGCAACGAAATTGCTAAACACAATATTACCGTAAACAATGTTGCCCCCGGTTTAACGCTAACTCACCGTCTTTATGAACTGGC
>CAZPSY010000309.1:0-1807 GCA_964589295.1 uncultured Ignavibacteriaceae bacterium | reverse complement strand
GAAGATTCAGAAGATGTCAGAAGCTATTTAAATGGACTCTTAAAGAATGATTACAGAATATATGAAGCGGTTGATGGTGAGGATGGAGTAAAGAAAACATCTGAGTTAATACCTGACTTAATTATCAGCGATGTTATGATGCCCTCGATGGATGGAATGGAATTTTGTAAGAAAGTTAAAACTGATTGGCAAACAAGTCATATACCTGTAATTCTTCTCACCGCAAAAGCATCTCCGGAAAGTAAGATTGAGGGATTGGAAACCGGTGCAGATGATTATTTAACCAAACCATTCAGTTCTAATGAATTATCTGTAAGAATCAAAAACCTTCTAGAGCAAAGAAAAAAATTACGGGAGAGGTTCAGTAAAGAAATAAAGATTGAACCATCATCAATTGCTGTTACATCCTTGGATAATGAATTTCTGCAAAAAGCATTTGACATCGCAGAAAAAAATCTATCAAATACTGAATTCAACTCCGAGGCTTTTGCTAAGGAGATGTTTGTAAGTCGCAGTCAGCTTCACCGTAAATTATTGGCAATTACCAGCCAGGCACCTGGTGAATTTTTACGGACTTTTCGTTTAAAACGAGCGGCCACATTTATTCTAGAAAAAAGATTAAGCATAACCCAAGTTGCCTTTGAAGTTGGATTCAGCAGCCCTTCACATTTCACAAAAGCATTCCGTCAGCAATTTAATTGCCTCCCAACAGAGTTCATAGAGAAAAATAATTCTTAATTAACTTCTCTTCACATTTAGCAAATTTTGCAACAATTCCGCTAAATGTTGACACACGTTCGACAGCGATCACCTTCCATAAAAATTAACTTTGTCCTTCAAAAAGCAAGATAATTAACAATCAAAATGAAAGGAACAAAGCAATGAAAAATCTATTACTCATCGGGATAGTGGCTTTATTAAGTATAGCAGTAATGCCGCAAACCATTCCGAATTTACCTATACCTATCGGTGTGGGAAGCGCGGAAGTGTGGGGAGATTCTATTTATCACTTCGGGGGTGGAACAAATTGGGGAGGCCAGACCCGCTATGCTACCATTTACAAATACGATGGTACAAGCTGGCAGAATTATGCTTCAATGCCCGATAATGATGTATGGGGAATTAGCACTACAGTAAAAGGGGATAGCGCATTTGTTTATGCCGGTTATGCATTCGGTAATAATAAACTGAGAATTTATAATTTCGTTGACAACACCTGGGAATATGCTCAAAGCAGTCCTACTAACGTTTATATTGGTACATCCGGTCATACAATTGAGTACCTCAATGGGTTTATTTATTTATTCTATAATGGATATGTTTTTAAATATGACGTAAGCACTAACAGCTGGTCACAAGGCACAACAAACCAGGCCGGGGGTGGGTGGCTGCACTCTATCGTGTATCAGGATGAAGTTTATCCGGTGGGTTGGAGTAATGGCGAGTTCTATAAATATAATCCTGCAAACGATCAATGGACACAACTTGCAGACCTTCCATACCATGTAAGCGCAGGAGCAATAAAATGTGTTGATGGTAAAATTTATTGTGTTGGCGGATCTTCAGGTGGAGGTAGTGGTGCATTTAATAACACACTGGTCTACGATATCGCCACAAATCAATGGAGTGATGCAAATATTTTTCTTAGCGCTAATAGATATTTAATGGCGGATGTTTATTACAGAGATAAATTTTACGTTATTGGTGGACTAAATTCATCTGAAAATGCAGTAGATAATGTTGAATTTATTATAGCCGGAACTCCATCTGCTGTTGAAACAGAATCTGGTATCCCGAATGATTTTGA
>CAZPSY010000308.1:0-1817 GCA_964589295.1 uncultured Ignavibacteriaceae bacterium | reverse complement strand
AGCTGGACTTTGTCCAAACGGAACCTTTCAAGTTGAATAACACACCGCTTCAAACAAGCGTTTGAGTAAATCCGGTTGGAATATTTGGATATCGGGTTCCGAAGACGATATCCAAAAACCCCAATGGGTCCAAAACCGACAACGGACGAGAGCAATGGCATCCGAAAAGGTTGGGAGCGATTTCGCATACCAGGCAGCTTGACGAATTGGCAATTTGCCGTTCGTTTGTGATTGGTGAGCCAACAAGGTCACCCAAGAGAACAAACCCAGCAAAATCGGGGTAGTGCGAGCGATGGCCAGATCTGACCATTGGCGCTGGGTTTCGACACCCAAGTGTGCTCGGACTTCTTGGAAAGTGACTTCGACCTGCCAACGGCGGACAAACCATTTCAGAATTTGGACTGGTTTAGCGGACTGATCCGTGCAGAGGAAAGCCTTGGTTTCGAACTTGCCTTTGGGGTCACGCACCAGGATCCAGCGGATGGGAACAACTGGCATGCCAGAGTGATACCAGACTGCGGTCTGGCTGGTGATTTCCACTTTGGTTGGGCCTTGTCCATACCAATTGTTGACGGTCACCTGCTGCCAAACCGTCTTTTCGTCCACCAGCACTTCACTGAGTTTGGGCAACCGTTTCCCTTTCTTGGGTGGGCATCCAACCTTGTGCGGGTCTCTCTCTGGTGCAGGCTCATACAATCCGGCATCCAAACGCAGTTGGGTGACCATGTATACTGGATTGGGCAAGCTCAGTAGACTGTAGAGCAATTCCAAAGCAGCATAACTACTGTCTGCGACGATCACGATCTTGCGTTTCGGCAGCCAACGACGGACTTGTTTCCCCATCTGACGAGCCCAATCCGTTAGCTTTTTGTGGCCCCGCGGCTTGCTTTCATAATACCGCTCGGAAGGTGCCAACACGGTTAGAAATGGTAAGCCCCAGATACGCTCTGCCCAAGGAATGTTGACTAACAACATCATGCTAATCCAGCGCAAACCACTGGCCTTCACGAAATGGCTCTTGCTGGAGCGCACTGGATCACGATAGATCCCTTTGGCTTTGATCTTGGCACCGCGACGGCGTTCAATGGTCTCATCGATCCCGATGACCACTGGCCCAACTGGTAGAAAGGTCCGCACGAGCAACTGCAACAAGACCGCACTCAGTGCCAGGTTGGACCAAACTGCCCGGTTCAGCACCCGATGATACTTCTGAAACTGTTCTTCCTGGCTCAATCCCATGATCCGCAAGATTGCCGTTACCGTGCGTTTTCCAGGAGCCAGGATAGCTCCGACCAACAAGAGCAATGCCAACGGCCAAACCCGCTTGGAAAAGAATGGCCGAAAATGTTGAAAGAGTGTATTATATTCGTCAGGTAGGGTGAGCATCTCGACACCTCTCTTGGCGGAGAAATGTTCTAGCTTACCCTACCTTTTGTTAATGTGCAAATGGACAAAGTCCAGCTTAGGAACGGATTGGTGTCGATTAGCACACGACAGCTTTCAGGAGACACAATGCATGGCTGGGCGGGTGCAGGTTATAGTTGGTAGTACACGATGCGGTGCGCCCGCTGCACCATCTTGAAGGCTCCAGCCAGCTTGTAAGCCAGGCGATACCCAAAGTTGAGACGGGCCAGGTCGGGGTCGTCGCTGAAATACCACTCCTCCAGGAGGCGGAGACCGGGTGCCCAAGCCTCCAATTCACCCGGATCGTCCATACCCCACCCGAGGGTCGCACCGGTGGATTTCAGCGCGGGATGGTTGGTAGCTGAGCGCGCCGTCAGCCGACTGAACACGTCAGCGATCAGCCGGCAGCCCGG
>CAZPSY010000307.1:0-1831 GCA_964589295.1 uncultured Ignavibacteriaceae bacterium | reverse complement strand
TCATATACAGGGCGTTATTTTGATTCTGTTGCAGACATCCTTCTAAATTTCTTAATTCTATTAGCTATTTGGTATGTTACAGACTCTAACCTGGTATATGTTATTATCGCATTTCTAAGCATAGAATTACAAGGTACTTTATATAATTACTACTATGTTATTTTGAGGAACAGACTAGATGGAGATACAACGAGTCGAGTTTTTGAAAAGGAGACTCCAATTGCAATAAAAGGAGAAAAGCAAAAAAATGTAAATATACTTTTTACCTTATACAGAATACTCTACGGAAGTTTTGATGAAGCAATTTTTCTTCTAGATCGTAATGCTGCACAAAGCGAGTGGTTCCCAAGGTGGTTTATGACTGGTGTATCCATTCTTGGTCTTGGTTTTCAACTCTTAATAATTAGTGTAATGTTAATCCTGGGTTGGGCAGAATACATCATTCCATTTTTTATATTCTATTCTGTATTCATTTTTTTGTTTATAGGGATTAGAAAATATTATGAGTTCAAATTTATTGATGTGCCTAAAAAAGGATATAGAACAAAGCGTTATTCATTTTAAGAATATTTCAATAGCTAAAATTTAGCAAAATCTCTCCTTCCTGAACTTTAAAGTCATTTCTCTTGTTATTAATTGAAAAAACGAAGGAGCAAACTATGAGAGATCCCGGGAACGAACATGCACATAGCTTAAATTTAGACGATATAATTGACGAGCACGTTCTTACATCAATTGAGACACCTTTGAGAAGCGATGCTTTTAAGATTGATGACGAGCTGAAAATTGAACTTATCGAAAAAAATTTTAAAGAAATAATGCATATACTTGGACTCGATCTAAGTGATGAAAGTCTTAAAGATACACCAAAACGTGTTGCTAAAATGTATGTTAAAGAAATCTTTCGGGGATTAAACCCGGATAATAAACCAAAACCAACGCTTTTTGAAAACAAATTTAAATTCAACGAGATGCTGGTTGAAAGAGATATTACAATTTACTCATACTGCGAGCATCATTTTGTACCGATAACAGGCAAAGCACATATAGCTTATTTTCCTAAGAATCATGTTATTGGATTATCAAAACTTAACAGGATAGCACAATATTATGCAAAACGTCCGCAAGTTCAGGAACGATTAACAATGCAGATTGCAAACGATTTAAAAGACACATTACAAACAGATGATGTTGCTGTTATAATTGATGCTGACCATATGTGTGTCGCTTCCAGGGGTGTTAATGATGTAAACAGTTCAACGGTAACGTCAAGCTATAGTGGTAAGTTTATTAATGATGATGCGAGAAAAGAGTTTTTAAGCCATATTAGAAAATCATAAAACCAAAATGATATTAGTTACCGGGGCAACAGGATATGTGGGTGGAAGACTTGTCCCCCGTTTGATAGAGAAGGGATTTAAGGTTCGCTGTCTAGCTCGTGATGCATCACGATTGAAAGGGAGATGGGAAAGTGTTGATGTTGTTCAGGGTGATGTGCTTAATAAAGATTCCCTCCAAAACGTTTTCAAGGATATTGATACTGCCTATTACTTAATTCACTCAATGGGTGGCGAAGGTGAATTTTCAAAAACAGATATTACGGCAGCAGAAAATTTTGCTGGCGCTGCTGAAGAACAGGGAGTAAAAAGAATTATTTATCTTGGAGGGTTAGGTGCTTCAGGTGAACAACTTTCAAAACATTTAGCCAGCAGATTACAAACAGGCGAGTCCCTAAGAAAATTTAGTGTTCCCGTAACGGAATTCAGAGCGGGCGTTATTGTAGGATCAGGTAGTCTCTCATTCGAAATGATTAGATATCTTACTGAGCGGT
>CAZPSY010000306.1:0-1831 GCA_964589295.1 uncultured Ignavibacteriaceae bacterium | reverse complement strand
GAAATATGTTAAAGAACAAGGCGGCAGAATTTTAGAAGGTTACCCGGTAGAACCGAAAAAAGATAAAATGCCGGATGCGTTTGCATGGACCGGATTAGCTTCGGCATTCTTAAAAGCGGGTTTTAAAGAACAATTAAGACGATCCGAAACAAGGCCCATTATGAGGGCATTCGTTAAGTAATTTTAATAGGCAAAATTGGAGAATAAATAAATGGCAGATAAAAAATTTGAAAAGTATCTTCTTTGCATAGGCGCCGGATATGTTGGTGGACCAACAATGGCAATGATTGCCGCTAAGTGTCCGCAATATAAGGTAACAGTTGTTGATATTAATGAAGAAAAAATTAAAGCATGGCAAACTGATAAGCTCCCTATTTATGAACCCGGGTTACTTGATGTTGTTAAAATTGCACGTGGCAGAAATTTATTCTTTTCAACAGATTTAGAAACAAATATTAAAGAAGCTGAAATCATTTTCGTCTCTGTAAATACCCCAACAAAAACTTTTGGTGAAGGAGCTGGTAAAAGCTCTGATCTTCAATACTGGGAAAAATGTGCCAGGGATATTCGCAGTGCCGCGGAATCGGATAAAATAATTGTGGAAAAAAGTACACTTCCTGTTAAAACTGCAATTGCTATGGAAAGAGTACTTAGTGCAAACGATAAAGGGTTAAAATTTGAAGTGGTCTCTAACCCGGAATTTCTTGCTGAAGGAACAGCAATTGAAGACCTAGAAAATCCTGACCGTGTATTAATTGGTTCAAAGGAAACAGAGAGTGGATTGAAGGCACGAAGCGAAATTGTAAACATTTTTGCAAATTGGATTCCGCAGGATAGATTAATTACAAGTAATTTAATGAGTGCAGAGTTATCCAAGCTAGTTGCTAATTCCTTCCTCGCCCAGAGAATTTCTTCCATTAACAGCATCTCTGCTCTTTGCGAGATTGTAGATGCAAATGTTCAGGAAGTAGCTTACGCAGTTGGGAAAGATAAACGCATAGGTAATAATTTTTTAAATGCAAGTGTTGGTTACGGTGGTTCTTGCTTTAAAAAAGATATTCTAAACCTGGTTTACTTGTGTGAAACTTTTGGTCTTTATGAAGTTGCTGCTTACTGGGAGAGCGTAGTAACAATGAATGACTACCAGGAAAACAGGTTTGTACAAAATATTAATAAGGCATTATTTAATACTGTTACAAATAAAAAAATTACTTTGTTTGGTTTCGCATTTAAGGCAAACACCAGTGATACAAGGGAATCGCCTGCATATTATGTAACAAAAAAATTATTGGAAGAGAAAGCTCACGTTGTTATTTCAGATCCACAGGCACTGGAAAATGCTAAAAACGATTTGAAGGACTATAACAATTTAATTGAATATGAAGTGGATCCTTACAAAGCTGCAAAAAATGCACATGCAATAGCTATTCTTACAGAATGGGATTTATATAAGACCCTGGATTACAAAGCGATTTATGATGAGATGGAAAAACCGGCTTTTATATTTGATGGAAGAAATATCCTGGATCATAAAAAACTGTTTGAGATTGGCTTTAATGTTTATCCTTTAGGAATGCCTCACTTAATTCATTTTATAGAAGCATAAAATTAAACCTTTTACTATAGTTTAATGGGACACTGATGACACTGATTTTGCAGATCTGTGCTTATCAGTTTGATCTGTGTTACTTGCCGGCAGGCAGGTCAGCGTTCTATTTTCTAGCGGGACACAAATTTCTAGCAAAGTTTAATTAATGAAAAAATTGGAAGAGTCCTCAAGTCTATTTATAGTTGATCAACCGAATCATTTCCCTAACAGCTTCATCTATTC
>CAZPSY010000305.1:0-1835 GCA_964589295.1 uncultured Ignavibacteriaceae bacterium | reverse complement strand
TCGCGACCTCCTGCGTGACAGGCAGGCGTTCTAACCAAACTGAACTACGACCCCGTTGTTAAAAAATTCCAAATAACAAAATTCAATAACCAATCTTCCTCTACGAGACTTCCCGATTCTTTCGGGATGATCCCCTGCTTGTAAGGCAGGTGTTCACATTCCTGCCGTTGGCGGGACAAGCAACCTGAACGGAGTTTATCCCGATTTTTATCGGGAACCCCATTACTAAAGTTTAAAATAACAATTGCAAAAATCAGACACAAATATATGCTAAGAGGACTCTAAAATCAATGAAAATATTTATTAGTCCTCGCAAAATGTTATACCTATAGCTTTAGCGGCTAAAACTGCCTGATCATCCGGCTGTACAAGTTTTTGCTTTATAATGGCATCTTTAATTGCGACCTTAGTAATTTCCGCTCCCTTCAATGCTACCATACTACCAAAGCACTTCTTAGAAGCCATATCAATCGCAAAGCATCCGAATTTTGTTGCCAGAATTCTATCGAAAGGTGTTGGGCTTCCACCTCTTTGCAGATGACCAAGCACGGTAACTCTTGTTTCTCTGCCTGTATTTTCTTCAATTTTATCAGCAACAACTTTACCAATACCTCCTAGCTGAATGGGGTCGGTTCTTTTAAAATCAGTTCCCTTTGTTGTTATTTCTCCACCAGCCGGTTTTGCTCCTTCGGCGGCACAAACTAAGCTGAACCTCTTACCCATCAATTCTCTTTTATGAATTTTATCATACACCTTCTTCCATGAGAAAGGCATCTCAGGAATTAAAATTATATCTGCTCCTCCTGCCAATCCGCCATTCAGCGCAATCCATCCGGCATACCTGCCCATTACCTCGGTTACAATAACTCTGTGATGCGAAGAAGCGGTAGTGTGTAACCTATCAAGAGCAGTTGTAACAACATAAACTGCGGAGTCATGTCCGAATGTTAAATCGGTTGCATCCAGATCATTATCAATTGTTTTTGGAACACCTATAATGTTCATTCCCATCTCAGTAAGCTTATTGCAAATGTGCATAGTTCCATCGCCGCCAATTGCAATAACCGCATCCAGGTTCCATGCTTTATAATTGCGTAACACTTCTTCAGATTTATCAACAATTTCAATTTTCCCGTTTGATTCCACCGACCAATGAAAAGGATCGCCTTTATTTGAAGAGCCCAGAATGGTTCCACCTTGTATCAGAATACCTGACACATCAGTATTTCCAAGTTCTTTTGCTCTCCCCTCAACAAATCCTTCAAAGCCATCAGCAATACCATAAACGGTCATTCCATAATCCTGTGCGGGTTTTGTAACTCCTCTTATAACAGCGTTTAAACCTGGACAATCCCCTCCGCCCGTTAACACACCAATTCTTCTAATTGCATCACCAGCCATTTACTGCTCCTTATTGCTACTATATATTAAATTCTTTTTGATGTTTTAAAATGTATTTTTACTAATCCCGGCAAGACATCTCTGCCAAAGTTCTCAATAACTTTGCGTGCACAATTCTCAACTACTGCAGATGCACCTTTAGGAATTTTAATTTTTAATTTTTTACTATTTACTTCAAACCATTTTATTACCGCGTCACGGGCTAAAATAGAAGCTGCAGCAACTGCCGTATATCTTTCAGCATTAGTAACCTGGTGTAATTTGATCTGCCTTCCCTTTTCCTGCAAAGCATTTAATATGGTTTTTTCATTACCGAACTTATCACTTATAGCTTCTTCCACTTCAAATGAGTTAAGAATATTTTCAATTACTTTTGCGTGTGCCCAGCCAAGTATAAGATTAACGTTACCCATCTTAGCATGAAGTTGATTATA
>CAZPSY010000304.1:0-1838 GCA_964589295.1 uncultured Ignavibacteriaceae bacterium | reverse complement strand
AAACAAAAAGCTATCTATTTTGCCCTGCTAATATTGTCTGTTGGCTTAATAAGCTGCTCATCAGATGATCCAATAAACACCATATCAATTGAAAATTGGGCTTCAAATGATGTATCTGTTAACTTCAAAGGTTCGTTAACTGATGTACCTGCTGGAGCAACTGTTCAGTTGACGGATATTCTGCAAGGTGAATACGAATACGAAACTATTTATGTAATTCCAAGTGGTGCAACATCATTTGAAGCTTCCGAGTCATGTGCAGGCACACTGGTACTTAATGCCGGGACAAAAATTCTTATAATTTATACTAGTGTTTTTATTGATAATGAATATTCTATTTCAGCTAGTATTACTACTTCAAATAACTTGGCAGAAGACGGAATTCTACCTAATCCTATTGGTCCATAATCTGATATAACAATAAAATTGTAACATCGGATCCAACGTAGATTTTTTCTTTTTGGGGTTAACTTATAACCTTAAAAACGTTGTTATTACATACGTTTTTTAGTATTTTTCTGTGCTTTAATAGGAGAGCAATGAATGGAATTCAAAGTAAACAGCAAAATACTAGAAAAAATACTTTCTAAAACAATTCCTGCTGTACCAGCAAGAACGCCAATGCCGATTTTAGAGAATTTTCTCTTTGAAATTAAAAGTGGCTTGCTGATTATTTATGCAACCGACCTGGAAATTTCCCTGAAGTCATCAATTAATGTTGCTGCTAGCGAGAACATGAGTATTGTTGTTCCAGCGCGACTTATGTATGAGATTGTAAAGTCTATGGACGATGTTCAAATAAGTTTCAGTGTCGATAGTAATAGCAAGCTTAAACTCACAACGGAAAATGGTGTTTACAATATCAGCTTTTCTCCTTCCGAAGATTTTCCTGAATCACCGACTGTGTCTAAAAGCAAAGAGATTACTCTTGGTGGTAAGGATTTAAAGAGAGCAATTGATCAGACAGCATTTGCAATGAGCAAAGAAGATATGAGACCAGCGATGACGGGAACTCTTTTAGAGTTTACTTCAGACGGTTTAAAATTTGTTACTACCGATGGACACAGACTTGTTCGTTTACTTTATAAAAATGTTAAGAGTGGATCGGAAGAACAGTACATTGTTCCGGAAAGAGCTATATCTGTGCTCTCAAAACTTTTGGGAGAAACAGACGTTAAAATTTTTCTTGGAAAATCTCACATCTCCTTTATTATCGGTGATGTTGAATTCAGCACGAGACTTATTGCCGAAAAATATCCGGCATATAGTAGTGTTATTCCACTGGAAAATGAAAATTTACTTAAAGTAAAACGTCACGATCTATTATCATCCATTAAGAGGATGATGCTTTTTTCATCAACCAGTTCCAAGCAAGTTAAACTTTCTATTAGTAAGAATAATATTGTAGTATCAGCAGAAGATATCGACCAGGGCTCTAACGCCGTTGAAACAATTTCATGTGAGTATAGTGGTGAACAAATGGATATTGGATTCAACACACAATATGTAAATGACATTTTAACCCATGTAGATGATGAAGAAGTATTATTTAAACTCCACTCCCCAACAAAGGCTTGTATAATAGAACCTGGTAAGAAACAGGATGGAGAAGATCTAATGCTGCTTCTAATGCCGGTTCGACTAAATAATTAAAATGTTCCTATCCTCAATTAACCTGAGAAACATTAGAAAACACACTGACAGCCGAATTGATTTTACTGATAAAATAAATTATATAATTGGCGGCAATGGTGTTGGTAAAACCTCGGTTCTGGAAGCGATCTATTACCTTTCGACCACAAAGAGCTGTGTAACATCATCAGACTTAGAGGTAGTAA
>CAZPSY010000303.1:0-1867 GCA_964589295.1 uncultured Ignavibacteriaceae bacterium | reverse complement strand
CCAAGCCCGATGCGACAAAGCGATTCTTAGCCGCCCAATTCAAAAAGGCATGAAGGTTCGTTATGTCTTTGTTCAACGTGTTCTTCCCGATCTCTTCACCGCGTTTGAGAATGAACATATCCAGGTTCTGTTGTGTGATTTCCTTGGATGAATTGAGGCCAACTATCCGTTTGAAATGTCGAAGTGTAAGCAGGCCCTCGTAGATCGACGCGTCCACAAGACCTTCTACCTGTTTGCATTGCCGATATTCTTCTGTCATTTGGTTCCAGCCGAAATCGACGATGCTCGTAAACACGTCAGAATTAAGCTGGGTGTATTTTATATTGCGGAAGTGCTCAGCCAATGTCTTGGTGGGCAGTGCTTTGGCCTTTCTTTTGCCAGCTTCATACCAGCCGCACCACCAACCTTTGACGTTTTTTCGCTTGTAAATCCATGCCTTTTTCATAGTGCCAATTGTATCGACACTTTTTAAAGTCACGGTCACTGGCAAGAAGCGAAACTCGGGCGAGCAGTGTCATTTTGGAGACATGCAGGAAAGTTAGAGGGTTTTCTTGGTCGTATCTTCCTGCTATACAACAACTTATGAGTACGGTCAACGGAAGGCGCATCGTACAACAAGTACTATGCGCCCCATTGCTCTTCAAATCAGTGTGCCATCGGGGCCCGTATTCCGCAATGCCATCGGGTCTGGGCGTCCGGATTGCCTGTCCGATTTCCCGACCGATAATCTTTAAAAACCGTGTTTTTTGCACTTGACGCGGGTGTTGCTAAGACCGATTTTGACCGGAATGTCGGGATGTGGAGTCATATCGGAGACACGGTTTTTCGAGTAGTCTTTATAGAATGTATTGACGCCGAAGGACGGGGCATTCATCTCTGGTCATATACCCGAGCGAGTATCGATGTGACCGAGTTCGCCTTCCCCACGGAAGCGTCGGTCCTGAAAATCTTTTATCTGGTTTTGGGGAACATTGCGAAGAAATGGACGATGCCCATTCGCTGCTGGAAGTCGGCGGTGAATCAACTCGCCATTAAGTTCGCGGATCGAATGCCCGCCGAATGAGAAGGAACCCGCCTGTCGGCGGAACTGTTCTTATGAGTTTTTCGCTTGGGAGCCAAAACAGAAATGAAAAGCTCCGGCCAAATAGATTGTGCGGGAGCTTTCTGTCTCGGCATCGTCCTGACGCTCAGGTTGCCCTCCGGCAGAGCCTTATCCTCCAGAACGATCTCCACAAACTAACCGAAATACGGTAGGATGACAATCGAAAATCGAAATCAGTAAGGCCATTTACACAAAGGCCAAAGGATTCAGGAATCTGCTTTCGAGTGCAGAGTGGGTGAATCCACAATTCAGGATATGGTTACAACTCTGCAGCTCTGGGTTGAAAATGAGGGCAACATACGGATTTATCCTGTCTGTCGCAACTGTATTGCCAAAAGCATTGGTTTGGGTCAGGTAAGAAAGATCGTCGGATGTGAATGATACGCCATCTTCTAGAAAACCAGTAGGAATTGTGATTCAAACGTTGAGAAAGACGCCTATTCTGGCCAAATGCGGCTTGTATGCCAGAAAACGTAAGTTTAGCAATAACAAGGACTTACAAGAAAAGACGCCAAAACGAGCGCCGCAAATTCGTAAGTCCCTGTAATACAAGGGTTTAGAACAGAAATGACTGCGAAACACTCGCTGCAGGAACGGCAAAAAAATGGAAAAATGCTTGAGTCTCGCAAACGGCATGCTAAAGGTCATTTGCGGCTGTATGCTTGCTTTCCCGGCGAGGCAGTACACCAAAGCCAATTGGAAATTCGCTCGTTTTCTTGGGCCACTTTTCCGCTGGTGCGACTAATCACTTATAGAGATGACTAC
>CAZPSY010000302.1:0-1878 GCA_964589295.1 uncultured Ignavibacteriaceae bacterium | reverse complement strand
ACCGCAACGATAATTTATTCCGGTATTGGCAGGGTTGCGCTGCTTACCTGCGCTCATACCATTCATTACCCTGATACTATTGTTTCGTATTTTGCCGATGATGAAGGAAACAAAACAAATTTTGTTGATGCAATTCTAATCAAAGAATCTCAATCGGTTTACGTAGCAGGGTTCCCGGGAAACAGCCAGGTAGAAATATTAGCTATGGACACAGAGCTTGATCTTGCAATTATTGGAAGAAACTATAGTTCGTTCAGCGATGCTATATTTCCGGTTTTTAAATATCCGCTTGGTAAAGCGAAGGAACTTGAATGGGGCACTTTTGTTTACGTTTTCGGGTACCCTTTAAGCTACCTGATGATTACCAGTGCGATTGTTAGTACACCCAACAAGGATGAAAGCGGTTCTTTTGTTTTAGATGCTGTTGTAAACCGCGGTTCCAGCGGAGCGCTTGTGCTGGCAATAAAAGACGGTGTGCCAAACTTTGAACTGGTTGGAATCGTTCAATGGGTACCGGAAGAGGAGAGCAACATTCTAATTCCTAAAATATTAAAGAATAACGAACCTTATAATCCTATAGTTCCTTACGGGGGCGAGGAATTTGTTAAAAGATATTCCTCCATCAGGTATGGAATCGCAAATATTATTTCAATCGAAACTGTAATTGACTTCCTTAGGGAGAACCGAGGACTATTGAATGAAAAGAAATTTTACATTGATGGATTTTTAAATGAGCAATAATAGTTGATTGGTTAGGAATTTTAAAATGACGGTTATTAGTCCGGTGTATTAGTGAGTTGGGGTACTGCTTTCTTTTTCGGCAGCTAATTTCTCACAATATTTTTTAAAGAGAGGTAAATTCCTTTTTTGAGTTTTTTTCAATTTTGAAAGTATTATCCTGGTTTTCAAATTTTTCAATAATTTTTTTATTCCAGAATCTCTTTCATCATAAAGTTTTTTCGGAAAAATATTTAATGCGATCTCTGTTCCGCCGTCCTTTTCAAGCAGACGATAATCGGCAATGAAGGCAAATCCTATGCTTGCTTCTCCTTCCTCAACATAATTTATCTCCTGTTCCTTCTTTTCATTTGATTGAGTTACAAATTGAATTTCCAGGTCCTCAAAAACACATGTGTGATGACCGTTAACCCGGTTGATGTGGCTGCTGTCTTTAATTGATTTCAATCCAGGAACATATTCAAGTTTTGCTTCGCTGTCTGTAAGTATTTCGTGAACAAGCAGAATTGGTGCGTTTATAAAAATCACTACATCCCGTTTTGAATTAGCAAAACTGTGTTTTTTTACTTTTGGCAGCGCAGGTACTTCTTTCCTTATTTCAGAAAGCAAAGCATACTTAATTTTTGTTTTTTCAAAATTCTCGTACTCTTCGGTGTGTTCTATAAATTCAATCCAGGGTTCCAACTGTTCTTCGTTTACTTCTTGTGTCCGCAAATATTTATCTGTAAGAAGCATGTACTCAGTTTCTCCAATATTGTTTTTCAATAAACGGTGAGCAAGAATAACATCGCTGCCTATTATTTTTGTAAAATTCTGGATGACGGTTTCACTCAACTGCCCATAGTGAACAATAAATTTGAGTGAAAGATTTATTGCAGACCTGCACGCCCCGCACTGGCAAACATTATCCCGCTGGATAACTTTTAACTGCGTATGAAAATCGAGGAACATATTTTTTACCTGCTCAATAAGTTCCTGCAGCGCGGGCGGCTCCCCTTTCCTGTAAAAGAGTACTGCATCCCCTTCAATTTCTGAAACTGTTAAGTTCAACCGGTTTGCTGCAAAAATTATTTCAACCAGTTCCGAAATTATATGGTTGCTGTGTTTTATTTCGGTTTGTGTAATAAATTTTGTAAAACC
>CAZPSY010000301.1:0-1880 GCA_964589295.1 uncultured Ignavibacteriaceae bacterium | reverse complement strand
AAGCAACGGCTGAAATAAATGGAAGTTACGAGCATCTACAAGAGTTATTTTTACAGGTGCATTACCCTTGGCGAGTTCTTTGGCTGCATATAATCCACCGAACCCTGCACCTACTATTACGATATGAATAACTTTTCTTTCCATCACAAAAATTTATTTAACTGCTTTTATTTGTTTAAAATTTCCAGTTGTAATTAAACCTAAATCTTTAACAGCTTTGCATTTATAGCGACAATGATTGTACTTAGAGACATCAGCACAGCTCCAAGTGCAGGACTTAAAACAATACCGGCAGAATATAAAACTCCGGCAGCAAGCGGAATTGCAATAACATTATACCCAGTTGCCCAGATCAGGTTTTGAACCATTTTACTGTAAGTCGCTTTTGAAAATTTTATTAATGAAACCACATCTTTAGGATTACTTCTTACAAGAATAATATCTGCAGTTTCCACTGCCACATCTGTTCCAGCACCGATGGCAATTCCAACATCTGCTTGTGCGAGTGCGGGTGCATCATTCACACCGTCGCCAGTCATCGCCACAATCATTCCACGGCTCTGTACTTCTTTTACTTTCTCTGCTTTCTTATCGGGCAGCACTTCAGCAAAATAATCATCAAGTCCGAGTTCATCGGCAACCCATTTTGCAACTTGCTTGTTATCTCCTGTAAGCATCATCGTTTTTATCCCTAACTCTTTAAGCTGTTTTATTGCATCTTTAGATTCATCTCGGATAATATCGCCTAATGCAATTGCTCCAATTAATTTATTATCAATAAGTACAAATACAACCGTTTTACCCTGCGCAGATAATTTTTCAATCTTATCCCTACCTTGCAATTCAATTTTGTTTTCTTCAAGATATCCAGGACTAACGACCTTGACATCTTTGTTATTTACTTTTCCTTCTGCACCTTTACCGGGAATTGAATTGAAATCTTTCAACTCATATTTATCTTCGGAAGAACTTACTATTCCCTGTGCAATCGGATGTTCGGATTCGGATTCAATACTCGCTGCATATTTTAATATTTCTTTTTCATCATAGTTATTATCAAAAGAAATTGTTTCCGTTACACCGAATTCACCTTTGGTTAATGTTCCTGTCTTATCGAAAATAATTGCCTGAATATTCCTTGCCTCTTCAAATGCATTTCTGTTTCTTATTAGTAAGCCGCTCTTTGCAGATAGTGCAGTTGAGACCGCTACAACAAGAGGAATTGCCAGACCGAGAGCATGCGGACATGTAATTACCATTACTGTTACAGTCCTGGATAATGCGAAGTTGAAACTTTGTCCGGTAAACACAAGCCATACAAACATTGTTAATGCACCGGCAGTAATTGCAATAATAGTCAACCAGAAAGCAGCTCTGTTAGCAAAGTTCTGAGTTTTGGATTTACTCTCCTGTGCTTCTTTAACCATCTTTACTATCTGGGAAAGAAAAGTTTCATCACCGATTTTCTCTACTTCAATTTTTAATGAACCTTCGCCATTGATCGAACCACCAATAACACCATCACCTTCGCTTTTGGAAACAGGTTTTGATTCACCTGTAATCATTGCTTCATTGATTGATGATTTACCTTCATAGATTTTCCCATCGGTAGGAATCTTTTCACCGGGTTTGATTAATAATTTTACTTTGTGTTTAAGTTCGGAAACCGGAACATCGGTAACATTTCCGTTATCATCAATTTTATGAGCTTCATCGGGCATAAGTTTGGCAAGCTCTTCAAGAGCTTTTGATGCACCCATCACTGATTTCATTTCTATCCAGTGACCGAGAAGCATAATATCAATCAAAGTTGCAAGTTCCCAGAAAAAGACTTCTCCTTTTACACCAAATACAACAGCACTGCTATAGAAATACGCAAC
>CAZPSY010000300.1:0-1882 GCA_964589295.1 uncultured Ignavibacteriaceae bacterium | reverse complement strand
CACCTCAAAATCTGAAGAGTTTGATAAAGTACTTGGGCTTGAAGTTGGAGCAGATGACTACTTAACCAAGCCATTCGGAATAAGAGAATTTATAGCAAGAGTAAAAGCAATCTTCAGAAGAATCGAAGCTATTAAAAAGGAGATAGATAACGAAGCTGATATTACTTTTGGAGATTTAAAAGTGGAGGTTGCAAAACGGAAAGTACTTTTAAACGGAGAAAGAATAGAGCTAACTCCAAAAGAATTTGATCTGCTGCATCTGCTTGCTTCCCATCCCGGCAGAACATACACGAGAGAACAGCTGCTTAATATCCTTTGGGGTTATCAATATAATGGATATGAGCATACAGTTAACTCACATATAAACAGGTTAAGAAGTAAAATTGAATCTGATCTTTCAAATCCAAAATTTATTTTAACCTCCTGGGGAGTGGGATACAGGTTTAATGAAAGCGAGGATATCTGAGGTTACTATGAAGAAAAATCAAAAAAGAAAAAATCGTTTTCTCACAAGCATATTCTGGAAGATTAGCGCAATCTTTTTGCTAACGCTGCTGGTTCTTTCAGTTGTTTACCTTTACATATCTGTTTACACAGCCGAGATGTACTTCCAGGAAGCAGGACAGAAACTAAATGCAGAAGTGGCGCCGCATATTGCTGCCGACAATAAGTGTTTTGTTAACGGCGAAGCAAACGAAGAAGCACTTAAAGAAGTCTTCCATAGTGTTATGATAATAAATCCTAGTATCGAAGTTTATTTGCTTAACACTGAAGGAAAAATTTTAACATACTTTGCTCCGGATAAAGTAATCAAGCTGGATTATGTTCCATTAGATCCAATAAAAGAATTTATAGAAGTTGGTACATCTACTTTTGTTATGGGCGTTGATCCAAAAAATGAAAAAGTTATGAAGGGATTTTCTGCTGCAGAAGTTTACGAAGACTCTGTTCTTATGGGTTACATGTATGTTATTCTTGGCGGAGAAGAATATGAGAACGCCACACAGTTTGTATTTGGCAGTTATATGTTAAGGCTGGGAGTTCGCTCAATGGCAATCACTCTTATTGCCGCTGCTTTAATCAGTTTAATTGCGCTGGCATTTATTATAAGAAACTTAAGCAAGATAATTTTTGTTATACGAAGATTTAAAGATGGCGATCTAAATGCCAGGATTAAATTTAAAGGTAGGGGCGAATTAGGTGAATTTGCGGATTCGTTTAATGAAATGGCAGATACTATTGTAAGCAATGTAGAGGAAATGAAAACGATGGATAATTTACGAAGGGAGTTGGTTGCAAATGTATCTCACGATTTAAGAACACCGCTTGCAACTATACAGGGCTATATTGAAACTATATTAATGAAAGCTGATACACTTACTGATGAAGACAAGAAGAGGTATATGCAAACGATTTTCGGCAGTACTGAAAGATTAAAAAATTTAGTTGAAGAATTATTCGAATTATCAAAACTTGAAGCAAGAGAGACTGTGGCCAATCCCGAAGCATTTTCGATAGCAGAACTTGTTCAGGATGTACAGCAGAAAAATCTTATAATTGCAGAACCAAAAAAGATAGATCTCTCTCTGGAATTTCCTTTTGATCTGCCTTTGGTGCTCGCAGATATCGGTATGATGGAAAAGGTTCTTCAAAATTTACTGGATAATGCAATTAAGTTTACTCCCGAAAGTGGAAATATTACAATTAGTTTATCACCTCAAAAAGAAGAAATTCTTTTATCCATTAAGGATACAGGTCCAGGTATAAACTCTAAAGATTTACCACATATTTTTGATAGATACCAGAAAGCCGAGAGAACCAATATGCACGATAATGCTGGGCTTGGTTTAGGTTTGGCAATCGTAAAAAAAATTCTGGAAGT
>CAZPSY010000299.1:0-1886 GCA_964589295.1 uncultured Ignavibacteriaceae bacterium | reverse complement strand
ATAAGTTCCCGTAAAAATCCGACGATCAGCAAAATCATACTGTAGCCAATACCGTTCCCAATACCATCAACTAAACTTATAACAGGGGGATTTTTTAATGCAAATGCTTCGGTTCTTCCAAGGATGATACAGTTTGTTATAATTAAACCTACGAAGATTGAAAGCTGTTTGCTTATATCGTAGGCGTAAGCTTTTATTAACTGGTCTGCAATAATAACAAGCGATGCGATGATGGTCATCTCAACAAGTATTCTAATACTTGATGAAACATGTTTCCTTATTAGGCTGACTGCAAAGTTGGAAAGGGCAGCAACAAAAATTACTGCCATCGACATAACAACTGAAGTTTCCATTTTTGTTGTAACAGCCAGCGCTGAACAGATTCCTAGAATCTGGAGGGCGATAGGATTATTATTAAACAGGGGATCGAAAAAAACTTTGCGGTATTTTTTCATTACATCTCCTCCCTCAGTTTGTTAAGGAAGGGTGCATAACCATCATCACCTAACCAGAATTTAATCATTTTATCTACACCTCTTGCGGTTATAGTTGCTCCGGATAGGCCATCAATCTGGTAATTAGCTTCAGGTCTGTTACGGTCAACAACTCCTTTTATAATCTTAAGCTGAAGATTATTGTTCTCATCAAAAGCTTCTTTACCTTTCCATAAGTTGTTCCATCTTGGATTTTCAATTTCACCACCCAGACCAGGAGTTTCACCATGTTCGTAAAAGGTAACTCCGGTAACAGTTTTTAAATCTTTATCAAGCGCAAGAAAGGCATACATTGTTGACCATAATCCCTTCCCATAAACCGGTAGGATTATCCTGCTAATTTCTTCACCTTCTTTAACAAAATAAACCAGCATATACTTTGGCGATTTTTTTATGTCTGCAAGATCCTGCGGCTGTGGGATTGATCTACCATATTTAGGATGATTTGCCAAAACAGTAATATCAAAATTTTCTTTGTTGAGCACGTCATCAAAATTTTCTTCGTTAACAGTTTCGCCGGTAACCAATTCAATAAGGACCGGTTCAATTTTTTCATCATAAGTTTTTGCAATATCTGTTCCTTCGCTATAAAGCTCACCCGCAACAAGGATGTTTTTGACTTTATCAAGTAACTTGTTCTTTTGTTGTAAGGGGAACAGTATCACTGCAGCGGCAGATACAAGAAGTGAGCAGACAAGGCAAATGCCAAGGACTACGAGAACAGTTTTTTTAATACTATCGTTAGACACTTCTAAGTCGTCTCCTCTTGATATTCTTATTGATAAATATTTTATCTATAACCGGGGCAAAAACGTTTGCAAATAAAATTGCAAGCATAATTCCCTCGGGGAAACCTACATTAACAACCCTAACCAGAACAGTGAGCATACCAATCAGCAATCCGTAAACGTACTGTCCCTTTTGTGTATGTGCAGAACTTACAGGGTCGGTTGCCATAAATATTGTACCGAAAGCAAAACCACCTAAAACAAAATGCCAAAGTGGATTTACCTGGAACATTGCGTTCGTATCACTGCCGATAAAATTAAATAACAGTGCCACGGAAACCATCCCAAAAACAGAACCAAACATTGTTCTCCACGAACCAACCTTTGTAACTATAAGAATTAGAGCACCAATTAAACATGCAATGACTGAAGTTTCGCCCATTGAGCCGGGGATAATTCCAATAAGTGCATCTTTAAATGAAACTGATAATTGAAGTACCGGATCAGCTAATTCTGCAAGGGGAGTTGCACGGCTGACACCATCAACTGCAACCCAAACAGCATCACCAGAAATTGAAGCAGGGTAGGCAAAGTATAAAAATACTCTTCCGGTTAAAGCGGGATTTAGAATATTCATTCCAACGCCGCCGAAAATTTCTTTACC
>CAZPSY010000298.1:0-1897 GCA_964589295.1 uncultured Ignavibacteriaceae bacterium | reverse complement strand
GCGTAACTCAGTTGGTAGAGTGTCAGCTTCCCAAGCTGGATGTCGCGGGTTCGAATCCCGTCGCCCGCTCACTTTTCGGTTCATTTAATTAGCTTATAACTTGTAGGTTAATAGGTTTGTAACTACCAATTAAACACTGTATCTTAAACGTGTGCTGAATTAAAAATTAGATCAGAGTACACTTCATATCCTCCTCCGATTTCTAATCCTATTTTTTTTTACAGCGGTAAGGTCCGGCTTATTCATTAGCTGTTGACCGGTAATTATTTAATATTTAATCTTAAAGGAGTAAAAATGAATATCTATGTGGGCAATTTATCCCCCAGCGTTAGCGATGAAGATCTTAATGGCTTGTTTTCCGAGCACGGTAATGTGAGCAGCGCAAAGGTCATTCGTGATAACTACACTCAGACATCGAGGGGATTTGGATTTGTTGAAATGCCCGGACAGACTGAAGCACAAAAAGCTATTGATACCTTAAACTCACATGAGCTAAAAGGAAATAAGATTGTTGTGAATGAGGCGCGACCAAAAAGGGACAGAGGAGATGGCGGAAGAGGAAGACGCTTCTAAAACTTTCTTAATTTCACCTTATTTATGCCGCAATTTTTTGCGGCTTTTTTATCAAATTTATAAAAAGCAATAAAACCGCTCCGGGTTTAAATCGCTAATTATAACAAGAAACTATTTTACATTAAAAAAAACAGGGAGTTGGAATGAAGATATTTGTGGGTAACTTATCTCACGATGTAAAAGATGAAGAGCTTAATACTTTGTTTTCAGAATACGGTCGCGTAAGCAGTGTTAAAATCATTCGCGATATGTTTAGTCAGGCATCGAAGGGATTTGGATTTGTTGAAATGCCCGGAAAGGTTGAGGCTAAAAAAGCTCTCGATAACTTGAACACATTCGAACTTAAAGGAAAGAAACTTGTCGTAAACGAAGCAAGACCTGAGCGGGACAGTAGAAGAGGTGGTAGAAAAGGTAGCAATCGTAAAGGCGGTCCTCCCAGTGGTGGAAGAAGACGATATTAATATAAATTAGAATAAATCTTTAAGTGCAGTATATTCGTACAGATTTATTGTTAATTAATCTTTAGAAAAGAATGAATATCTACGATGGCAATTTAACACCGGAAGTAAACGAAACCAGACTTTTTAATTCTTCATTTTAATGCTTTGCACAATTAAACATCGTTGGGAGTACTTTTATTCATGATAGGTTCAAACCAAAGTAATTAAAATGATAATTACTAAGCAGTTTACAAACCGCGATAATAAATCTCTGGATCAATACTTCCAGGAAATTAGTAAGATTGATCTTTTAACCGCCGAAGAGGAGATTGATTTAGCCACACTCATAAAAACGGGGGATAAAGTTGCGCAGGAAAAATTAATCAAAGCTAATTTACGATTTGTGGTTAGTGTAGCAAAGCAATTCCAAAATCAAGGTCTTTCTCTCGGTGATTTAATTAATGAAGGCAATATTGGCTTAATCAAAGCAGCTCAGAAGTTTGATGTAACACGTGGATTCAAGTTTATCTCTTATGCTGTTTGGTGGGTAAGACAGGGTATTATGCAGGCAATAGCCGATCAGCAAAGAGTTGTTCGTTTGCCGTTGAATAGATTTAGTCTTCTCACTAAAATCAGTAAGGCATCCAAAGTATTAGAACAGGAATATGAAAGAAAGCCTTCTACGGAAGAGCTTGCTCATTACCTTGAGATAACTATCGATGAAGTAGCATTTACACAACAAACATCCGGGCGTCAGTTATCGATTGATGCACCCCTGACAAGTAGTAATGATAGTAACAATAGCTTATTAGATGTTATTCCGGATAACAAGAATACACTACCTGATAAGGAATTAATGCAGGAGTCTTTAAGGAGTGAAGTAG
>CAZPSY010000297.1:0-1909 GCA_964589295.1 uncultured Ignavibacteriaceae bacterium | reverse complement strand
GTAATAAACTGATTGTTTTCATCAACAATCATCCAGCGCCGGTCGTATTTTAATCCACGCTCATCCACTTGCGATGTTTGAAGTAAAATCCCCCCAAGAGATTTAACCGGATAGATGTTTATCTGAGTTAGGGTGTAGTTGTTCATCTTTAGTTGAAGCTCCAAATTTCAATAAACAAAGTACAAAGAAATTACAAATAACATATTCTAATAAACAAAGCTGATTTAATAATTGAACATTGAATTTTAATATTTATTTGTTTTTTAAGATTTGCTCTTTGTTATTTTGTAAAGTTATAAGTGTCACTTCCGGTGTGGAATTATAACGTAGCGGTGCAATCGACATTCCCAAACCTCTCGTAACTATCATCAGCATACCTGTCCCGACTTTGTCGGGATCATCAAACCAAAAATCACCCTGTATGTATGTCGTTTCAAAAAGTGTTGGGGTGAGTTGAACAAATGGGAAAACGAATGAGATCTGTCCGCCGTGCGTATGTCCGACAAGGTAAAGATCAAAATCATTCTTTCTTGCTGCCTCAATAAGATGCTTTCTCGGCTGATGGGTTAAAAATATTTTTAAATCGCCACTATTGTTGGATGATAATGTATCCAGAATATTTGGCTGAACAGATTCCACATAAGTGTTTGTTACAAACGTTATCCCTATAGATGAGCCATCAATATTTATATATCTTTTCCCGTTGTCAACCATCTCAACATTTTTTTTCAAAAGAGCATCTTCTATCTCAATTATGCTTCGCCGGGTGTCGTTACGGTATGCCCAGTTATCATGGTCGCCGATGCAGGAATAAACACCATACTTTGCTTTTAGCTTGCCAACTTGTTCTGCGCTTAAATCAATATGTTCAGGTCCTGTAGTAATAAGATCACCAGCGATAAGAACTAAATCGGGATTAAGTGAGTTAACAATGTTTATAAAGTTTTCCAGCCGTCCTTCATCAGTATAATGATCTGCCTGGATATCGGAAATAAAAGCGATCTTAAAATTGTTTAGTGATTGCGGAAGGTTTTCTTTCTTAAACTCAACTTCTCTAACAGAGACTGCGTTGTAATCATAAATAACTCTTGCTGGAATATAAACTGTGAAAAAGCTGATCAGCACAAGAATAAAAACCGATTGCCATTTTACAAACACGGCTTTATGTTTTTTAATAACCGGGTAACCGATAAGTTTTATCAAATCCACAATTATAAAATAAATTACAGATTGCACCATTAAAATAAAACCGATCCAGAAAGGATAAATAACCAGGTAATCAATTATTGTGCTGGCAGGCTGCGATACATATTCCGAAGTGATTGCAAAATAAATAAAGATTGCAATAAGAATTATTGGATAAAAGTTCATCCAGATAAGGAAAATTCTTTTAATAACTTTATACTGCTTTTGATGAAAAACAGGAAAGAGATTTTTAACCGCCAGCCCGAGCTTTTTTATAAAATAGATTTCAACAAGCGCAAGAAGTGTAATGCCAACAAGAACCCGAATTATTATCCACATAAGTTTTTATTATTTTTATTCAAGTAAGAAATTTTCACAAAAAAAAGTTAACTAATTAATATTCAACATTTTTAATTGTTTTGATGAATGAAAGCATCCGCTGATGATGGGTTCCTTTCCAGTAAAGTTTTTTACATGAAGGACATACGGAGAATGATTTTTGAGACTCTGAGACTTTGGGAGGAAGTTCATTAAGTATATCCTTTTTAGAAATTGATTCTAACACTGAGTTGCATTCAATGCAGCGAGTAAGTTCTTTAATTAATTTTTTAAGATCAAACCGTTTTATTATTTCAACAACCTGTTCTTCGACTTTACTGCTTCTTACCCAGTAACCATGCGTTACATCTTTTCGTTTAAGTAATCCCTTGTCTTTTGTAAGTAT
>CAZPSY010000296.1:0-1910 GCA_964589295.1 uncultured Ignavibacteriaceae bacterium | reverse complement strand
TTTCATAATGTTTAATTTATAGTTGAACTTTTTCATTATCAATCTTAAAAAAATTATTCCCTTCAATTTAATTTCCCCCTCCCCAAAATTATGGGAAGGGGGATGTGGAGAGGACGTTGAAGGGAAAATCCCTTTTAATTATGGAAGAACAAAATATGGTATTCCCCATGCTTCGGATTCAACAGGTGTAGCGTCATCAAATACAACCTGCCTTGGCATTGCGTTTATTACAGCATGGTAAAATCCCGGAAACTGGTGTGTTGTATATGTCTGCTCGTATACTTTTTCCCATCCGTTTCCGCTTGGGGTGGATGATACCAGTTCAAATAATTTTTTAGCTCTGTGATTATGGAACCTGTTTGCACCGTAAGTCAACGTAACAAAATCTTCGTCCTCGTATGCGCTGTACAATTCAACTCTAAGCAATACAGATTCGCCTCTATGAAGAACAGGAATTTGCCTCCACCACCCAAAACGCCATGTTACATAATAATCATTGGGTGAATCAACCTGGATAGTGTCTTCATTAGGTAAGAAAGCAGTAAGCTTCATTATATCTATGTTGGGGCTTTGTGTTCCGCCTTCAGGTAAAGAGATAGCAGCAATTATCCAATTACGGAATGGATATGGCGTATGAGCTATTTTTTTAAAGATAATATTTCGTGTTACAACTGCGGTAAACGGTTTTTGAATTACTGTATCCGGCTCTGTTCCAAGTGAATCGTAATTAGCAGCAATAAAAAGTATTCCTTCAAAAGTTTTGGTAAGTGTTCCGTAAGCAATGGTATCCTGGATATCTATACTGAGGGTCCTATTTACCAATCTCATTTTGTGTCCAACGCGGAAAGGATAAATTTCGGTGTCAACTTTACCAAGAAAATCCATCAAACCATCTTCGTTATAATTATAATCGAAGGAAGTGAGGGCAGAATCTTCATCAACTATTTTTTCCAACGCTCCCTGGTCTGTAGTTGGTTCGGTATCAGCCGGTTCAATTACCATCTCATCCTGGCATCCGAAGAAAACCACTATTAATCCTAACAGAAGAAATGGGAGAAAGTGTCTGCGGAAAAGCTTTGAAAAGTTCATTTTAGTGCTCCTTATTTGTTATGAATAATTATTATTTAATCCCAATTCCTCTCAACTCAGTGTAATGCATATAGAAATTATTATGCCACGCGGCGTTAAAAGGTTACTTTATTATAAGATAAGGAGTTAAAGAATCTTGCTAATTGATCCAATTGCATGGATTATCATTTAAAACGCATGGGATTTGGACTCCATGCACTTTAAGCAGTTAGAAATTCTAATTCGTTGTTGGTATAAGATCAATTAGTTGTTTGCTAGTGGGAAGATTGGATTCGGTACAAAGAATTTAGTAATTAGGAGTTAGAATATCGAAATCTGAAATGCCATCCCTGCCTTTGGAATGGCATTTAAATTTTAAATCAGCTTCCTACAAAGCCTTCAATATGTTTTACATAATTGCCAGCGCCACCCTGCTGGTAACCGGTTTTTGCCAGTAATTTGCCTGTGCTATCCAATATTAAGATAGTAGGAAAACCCTGTATACCGTACTTTTGTGCAAGTGATTGGTTATACATTTTTGTTTCGTTGGTTTGCTGAATACTGCGCGGAAAATCGAGTTTAACAAGCACTAAATTTTCCTGTGCATATTTTTCAAATTCTGCCTGCGAAAAAACTTCATCACTTAATTTAAAACACCATTTACACCAATCGGAGCCAGTGAAGTTAACAAGGATTGCTTTGTTTTCATTTTTAGCAATTTGCATTGCTTCTTCCATATTTGTTTTCCATTCCAGCGAATCGGAAGCGGGAGTATTGGTACATCCGAGGGATAAAAGAACGGTTATAATTATCGGGATTAATATCGCTTTCAAATCATTTCT
>CAZPSY010000295.1:0-1915 GCA_964589295.1 uncultured Ignavibacteriaceae bacterium | reverse complement strand
GATCTTTCAACCTTCATTTTAAGGTTATCGCTAACCTGCAGGAGAGCGGTTTTTTCATCCAGCCCTGCAATAATACCATGAACCCCGCCGCTTGTAATAACCTTATCACCTTTTTCAAGGTTGGATAGGAGTTTATTTCTTTCCTTGGCTTTCTTCTGCTGCGGTCTTATTATCATAAAATAAAAGATTAAAAAGATAGCACCAAACATTATAAGCGTACTTACTAAACTTCCGCTTCCGCCTTCACCGCCCTGCTGACCCATTGCAAATAGTAGTTCCAATTATTCCTCCGGATTAATATTATTTTTTATTGATATTTTATTAACAATTTCATTTTTCCATTCTACAAAGATACCTTCTTTTATCTTCCCACGTGCAGTTTTCATTAACTCAAGATAAAAATGCAAATTGTGAATGCTTGCTAATTCGAGAGCCAGAATTTCGCCTGCATTAAATAAATGCCTTAAGTAAGCCCTCGAATAATTTGTGCAGGTATAACAATCGCAATCTTCATCAACCTTTGTAAAATCATCTTTATAATTTGAATTTCTTACTGAAATTACGCCGTTCCAGGTAAAAAGAACTCCATGCCTTGCATTGCGTGTTGGCATAACGCAGTCAAACATATCTATACCTCGCTCAATTGATTCAAGAAGATTTTCCGGTCTGCCAACTCCCATCAAATATCTCGGTTTATTTTCAGGCATAAAATCAGTAGTGAAGTCAGTCAATTCGTACATTTCTTTTGTAGGTTCACCCACAGCAAGTCCGCCAATTGCATAGCCATCAAAATCCAAACTTACTATATCTTTCGCAGATTGTTCGCGCAAATCTTTATAAACACTTCCCTGTATAATTCCAAATAAGTATTGCTTTTTTCCATATAACGGTTTTGTTTTTTCAAAAGCTACTTTATTCAGTGCAGCCCAATTACTTGTAAGCTTTGAAGAATTAACTGCGTAATCATATTCACAAGGGTAAGGTGTACACTCATCAAGAACCATCATTATATCTGAGCCAATGCTCCTTTGTATTTCAATCACTTTTTGTGGAGTAAAGAAATGCTTTGAACCATCAAGATGAGAACTGAACTCAACTCCATCAGGTTTAACTTTTCGCAGATCGGATAAGCTGAAAACCTGGTATCCTCCGCTGTCTGTAAGAATCGGTTTTTCCCAATTCATAAATTTGTGTAAACCACCAGCATTTTCAAGAATTTCTGTTCCGGGTCTTAAATAAAGATGATAAGTATTTGAAAGAACAATTTGAGCTTTTATATCCTGCTCAAGGTAATTTTGATTTACAGCTTTAACCGTTCCCTGTGTGCCAACCGGCATAAACATAGGAGTTTCAACTTTACCATGAGCGGTCTCAAAATTTCCTGCTCGTGCTTTACTGTTACTATCTTTTGCTTCAATCGTAAATTTTAACAATCCCGCTATGCTCACTCTTTTCTGAAATCAAGGGTTCAAATTTAAGGGAAAATAGGGGAAGTGACAAAGAGATTGGATACTTGATAATGGATGCTGGATACTGGATAATAATTCTAATCCAAAAACTTTCCTCTCTCCTCTTCAGTTGGAATTCTGCAAACATCTCGCTTACCAAAAAACTTATACCTGTTTTTGGCAATCAGATGATAAAAAAAATCCCTAATGGGTTTTGGTAGAAAGATGAAAGGATAAAATAATTTTACAACACTTTTTAATTTTCCAGCAATCATTAATGCAGCAGTAGATTTTGTAAAGTAGTTTTCACCATCAATTAAGATAAAAGTATCGAAATCCGTATTCTCTAATCCATGATTTAATAAAAGCATTTGTCCCGCTTCAGATTGCAATGCGGCAAACCTGAACAAATCATTTTTATCTCTTGCTAAAATAAAATTCACCCAGTAATTGCAAAAATTGCAAAC
>CAZPSY010000294.1:0-1922 GCA_964589295.1 uncultured Ignavibacteriaceae bacterium | reverse complement strand
TCCTTCATATCCCAGCATAAAACAACTTCATCACCAACATATTGGTAAATAGATGCTTTGTAATTGATAACAATACCAGTTAAATCATGAAAACAGGTTTGCATCAGTTTGCTGTATTTATTATGTCCTAATTTTTCTGCAATTGCTGTTGATCCGCGCAAATCCATAAACATAAAAATCCGGTTTTCAATTTTAGGAGTACAATATTTTCCTGTTATTAGTTTTAACAGGTTGCCCGGTCCGAATTTTCTGTTCACCTGGAGAATAAAATTGATAAACAATATTGCAGCTACAAAATATGTGACGATAGATAATAGTAAAACGGGGGTAAAATAATTGAATGTTTCTTGCCACTGCTTTTCAGTTATAATATTAAAGAAATTATAGACTAAATAAATAACAAATCCCGCGAACAGGAAGGCGGCTAAATAAAGAATACTTCTAATTACTATAATTGCGCCAAATGATCTTCTCCTCATTCGGGATGTATCGGTAAGTGTATTTATAATTGCAAAGAGAGCGCCAAAAATAATTGCCGTCATTAGTATTTCTAAATGTATATATCCCGAATCCAAATATTCAGTTATTACGCTTTCTTTTAACAGATGACGTAAACCCCAGTACGAAATGAAAATGAAGAGGTATAATATTCCAATCCAGGCAGCAATAACAAAGAGCCATTCTTTAAAAATTATTTTAGATTTTCTGTTCATAGTAAACCATAAAATTATTCTTAAAATTAAGGATAATAATTCAATTTATGAGTTTTTAGCAACTTCAAATTACAAAAAAGGGGATGTTTATTATTTTCAATTTTAAAGGGGATTAAACCAATTATTGATTAACGCTGTCTAATAAATTATATTAACAACTAAAATTAGAAGGAGAATTCAATGTTTAATAAAACTATTTTTATCCTCTTTTTTACTGCGCTGTTTACAACTTTGTTTTTAAGCTGTAAGGAAGTTAACAGCCCGGGAGAAGATTTATTCCAGCAGGAAGATAGTTACGAGGTAATTGGCAGCGACCTTTCCCTGCTAAAAGAAGGCGGCATGGATATAGAGAGAGCCGATGGGATTTTCTCAATTGGATGGAATGAAATTTTCAGACCATTCGATACCGGCTCCGAAGTGATGGGAAGCGCTTTTGCGGTTGCATTTGGTGAAGACGCAGGAACCTTTCCTCATTTTCGCAAGTTCGGTCTTAATATGGGGTCAGTTTTTATTAATTATGCCTCTAACCAGGTTGAAATGCACAAGCATTCAGATGACCACAGAGGTGTTGCTTACACATTGTTTAAAAAACCGTTCGGGCAATCCAACAATGTGTTGGAGTTTATTGCTACTGAACAATATGAATTCGAAGTAACAGGTTCCGAACAATTTTCGGCAGCAACGTTTACTCTTACTTCACCGGAAGCTTTAATAGATATAACCAGCCATAATCACGCTGATGAAATTGATCCTGCACAAGATTTAACACTTACATGGGATGGCGGAAACCTTGAAGGAAAAGTTGGGATAAGATTAATGGCACACTTCCGCGGTCATCATGGACAAAGAGGTCCTAATGGTAACGGTGGTCCAAAGGGTCCTCCTCCACGCTCACCAATGGAAACAATAATCTTTGTTGTGCTGGATAGTAATACCGGTGAGTACACTTTTACAGCTGAACAGGTACAACAATTATTAAGAAATAACGGAACACAGCATATTGTTGCAGGAGTTTCTCAAATGGATTTCCAGGAAGTTGAACATGATAGTAAAATTTTGAACATGGTAATGAGGAACGGGAATAGTGTTATGCTATCTGTAAAGTAAACCAGTCTTATTTAATGATTATAAGCCCATAGCTTTGCTATGGGCTTATTGATTTATAGGAAGGCACCTTTGATATTAAACCCTTTTTCTTTCGTTTGAATT
>CAZPSY010000293.1:0-1924 GCA_964589295.1 uncultured Ignavibacteriaceae bacterium | reverse complement strand
TGATATTATATAAAGGGAAATCGTCCAAAAAGTTGGTGAGCATATTGAATCAGGGAGAAGTATTGTTGTTTCTCTAACTGATCCCTATATACAGAAGTTGCAATAAAATCAAAAAGTAGAAATGCAATCAAATCCAAATATAACTAATTCATCTGGCACCACTGGTTTAGGGACAAAATATGGTTTCCAGAAATTGAATTCGAAGGATGAAATCACCCGCTTTTATATTTCACATTTTGTAAGAGATGCTTTTCTTATATTGCTCGGTATTGCCTCAGCCGGTTTTGGGTTGAAAGGATTCCTAATTCCAAACTCATTTATAGATGGTGGCGTTACAGGGATATCGCTGCTAACTGAACAGGTAACAGGAATTTCTTTATCAATTTTATTAGTGATCATTAATCTTCCATTCATCATAGTTGGTTACTCACAAATCAGTAGAGCTTTCGCCATTAAAAGTATTGCCGCAATTGTGGGTCTTGCTTTTGCAGTTTATTTTATACCTTATCCTGTTATTACTACCGATAAACTTCTAATAGCAATTTTCGGTGGTTTTTTTCTGGGGCTTGGAATTGGTTTGTCAATGAGAGGTGGAGCAGTTATAGATGGAACTGAGGTCCTGGCAGTTTCCCTTAGTAAAAGAACAGGGCTCACAATAGGCGATATAATATTAATTTTTAATACCATTATTTTTATGTTTGGAGCTTATATTTTATCCGTTGAAATTGCTCTTTATGCTATACTAACATATTTAGCAGCATCAAGAACTGTTGATTTCATTATTGAAGGCGTTGAGGAATATACAGGAGTTACTATTGTTTCAGGTAAGAGTGATGAAATCAGGCTAGCTATTATTGATAATATGGGCCGGGGAGTTACTCTATACGATGGTAATCACGGTTACGGTAAAAATCGGGATGAGTTGCAGCATGTGGATATAGTTTATACTGTAATAACACGGCTTGAACTCTCAAAGCTGAAACGAGAGATAGATAAAATTGACCCGGGTGCTTTTATAATAATGAATAGTATAAAAGATGTCCATGGCGGAATGATAAAAAAAAGGCCATTTAAAAAATAAATTGCACACATTGATAATTTATTAACTAACAATTATTAGAATGAAACTAAATATTGGCTGCGGAAAAGATATTAAGGAAGGATATGTTAATCTTGATGTTGTGGATTACGGCGGAAACCAGATTCATGATCTAAACAAATTTCCATATCCCTACGAAGAAAATAGTTTTGATGAAGTTTTTGCATCACATATTCTTGAGCACCTTGATAATTTCCACAATTACATTACTGAGATATACAGGATACTAAAACCGGGTGGATTATTAATAGTCTATGCACCCTTCTTTCTAAATACAAAATATTTTGGCGAGCCGGATCATAAAATTCCTTTCTCTATAAGAACTTTCGATAATTATGAGTACATCGGAAACAGGAAATTGAAATTTTACGAAAAGTGGAAACTCAATCATCGAACCAACTATGAGGGGAATGCAAAGTTTGAAGTGTTGGAAAAAAAGTTTATTACATCACATTTTTCAATTTTAAAATGGATGGATTTTATTGTTAATCTTGAGCCGGTAATTTATGAAAGATTTTTTGCGGGAATCTTTTCACCTGAAGAAGTTTACTTTAGATTAAAAGCGATTAAGTCGTAAAACGTAAGACGGTAAATGTCAAACATAGTTGAATAAGTTCCAATCATAAATATCAGTGTCCTATTTTATTTCACAATTCATTTAATAATGGCAATTCGATTTTCTTAAATACTTGAAAAAATTTTTGCTAAATTTGGCTGTTATTATTTAATCATAGAAAGTGATATGAAAATTTTACAAAAATTAATTTTACCCCTCTTGCTTTTGCTCGTAATTTTTTTGGTTTACACTGTTTACTTTTCACCTAG
>CAZPSY010000292.1:0-1924 GCA_964589295.1 uncultured Ignavibacteriaceae bacterium | reverse complement strand
CCGATTGTACATAAAATCCAGGAGCATAAAAATCACCCTGGTATGACCAGTTCCACCTGCCATCAGCAACTATCATTTCGAAGTTTGGGTTATAAGAGTTTCCATTTTTAACAAGCCAGGTATAAATACCACTGCCTAAACTCGTCGTATCATAGCCTCCTCCAATGCTACCACCTCTAATGATTTGATCATAATGGCTAATCTTTTTATGGTTTTTAACTAAAAAGAATGTATCTGCAGAAGCATAGTTTAGAGGAATAGGTATCTTTAATAGTTGACCATCTGAAATCATATCTCCCAACCATCTCTGATAATTAGTCGTTACTGAAAAAGCAGATAACATAAAGAAATAAAAGGGATTATAAAGAGAAAAACAATTAATAAATTGCAAGAGAAAGAAAAAACAATAACAAAAGCTTGCAAAAAATGAAGCCAAAGAACGAGACAAAGCCCCTTGAAATCTTCAAAGTACGCTTAGATGAAATCATCAATAAAAAGCACCCGTTAGTAAAATTATCAGAAATAATTAACTGGCAAAATCTGGAAGAAAAACTTTCAAAAAAATACTCAGAGAAAATGGGAGCCCCTGGAAAAGAGATACGCTTAATGGTTGGCTTGCAGTACTTAAAGTATATGTATAATGAAAGCGATGAAATGATAGTTCGAAAGTTTGTAGAAAATCCCTACTATCAATACTTCTGCGGGAATGAATACTTTGAGCACAGCTTACCGATAGACTCAAGCAGTATGACGAGATTCAGAAAAAGAATGGGTGATCAAACAATAGAAGAACTATTTAAAGAAACAATAAGAAGTGCAAATACCAGTGAACAATTAAAAGAAAAAGACTTTGAACAACTGAATGTAGATACCACAGTTCAAGAGAAAGCGATCAGTTTTCCAACCGATGCAAAGCTGTATTATAAAATGCTGGCAGTATTAGTAGAAAATGCCAAGGCAAGAGAAATAAACCTTAGACAGAGCTACAAGTTTGTATCAAAGAAAGCCTTAACCAAACAAGCCGGCTATGCACATTCAAGACAGATGAAGCGGGCAAGAAAAATGACAAACAAGTTAAAGACATATTTGGGGCGGGTCTATCGGGACATACTAAGAAAGGCCGAACAAAAGGATGAGGAATTACTAAAGAACTTAGAGTTAGCAGAAAAATTATTAATTCAAAGAAAAGACAGCAAGAATAAACTATACAGCATCCACGCACCAGAGGTTGAGTGTATATCAAAAGGCAAGGCACACAAGCGATATGAATTTGGTTGTAAGGTTAGTATGGTAACAACGAGTAGAAATAATTGGGTAGTTGCAATACAAGCACATCACGGCAACCCATATGATGGGCACACATTAAAATCATCGATAATAAAGGCAGAAGAAATAACGAACTGGGAAGCAAGCAATATCAATGTAGACTTAGGCTATAGGGGACACGATTATGATGGACAGGCACAGGTAAACATAGTAAACAGGCGAACGATGAAAAGCAAATCAAAGAGTTTAATGAAATGGTTGAAGAGAAGGAGTGCCATTGAACCAATATTCGGACACTTAAAATCGGAGAACAGACTTGAGAGAAATTTACTAAAAGGCGAAGATGGCGATCATATCAATGCAGTGTTAGCAGCTTGTGGATTTAATTTAAGAAAACTCTATGCGGTTTTCTTATTGCCAATCCTGAAATGGATGGGAAAACAAGTTATAGAAATATATTCTCTCTTTTTCCCGAATATATATCTCCGATCATTTGTCTTTATTCTAAATAAATGACTTTTTCAGCAACGACTATATAAGCTTTACTTTCTTTTTTTAACTCATCTATTCTTTTTGCTTCCTTATAAGCAGGGTGAGGTTTTATTCTTAAATATCTGCTTGATAAGGAACGAAGCAATCATAAGAACGCCCTCATAGT
>CAZPSY010000291.1:0-1938 GCA_964589295.1 uncultured Ignavibacteriaceae bacterium | reverse complement strand
ACATTAAATCCTTTTTTCTTCAGGTAGCCGCTTAGCAGCTCCCGCTGCGATTGTTCATCATCAATAATAAGTAGGTTATAATCTTTCATGATATCGGAATTGTTATTTTAAAAATTGTTTCCTTGCTATCGCTGATAATATCAATCAATCCATTATGCTGCGATATTATTTTTTGAGAAATACTTAAGCCTAAGCCATTGCCTTCTTTCTTTGTAGTGTAGTAAAGATCGAATATTTTTTTCTGATCTTCCGATGGTATTCCATGCCCGTTATCTAAAACAGTAATTACAAGCTTATCACTTTCTGATTTGTACTTTACCTGCACTGCACCATTCGCGTCAACTGCATCAAATGCATTTTGAATTATATTCATCATTGTTTGTTTGTAAAGTTCCGGGTCAAAATTAGCCGTTAAATCTTTTTCACCTTTAACTTTGAATGAAATACTCTTCTGCTCTGCCTGGTCTTTAAATAGCTGGTAAATTTCCGCAAAGAATTTTTCAACATTAACATCGGTTTTTTGCAGCTCAATCGGTTTTGCATATTGAAGGAACTGGGTAATGATTCTATTTATTCTAACCACTTCGTTTTTAAGCAAGATAGTTATTGATGAATATTCTTCGGTATCTTCTTTTGGTGTAAACTCCTTGTTTAATCGTTGAGCTATCATTCCAATTGAGTTGATTGGATTACGAATTTCGTGAGCCACTCCTGATGCAAGCTCGCCCATTGCAAGTAACTTTTCGTTACGCTTTGCCTGTTCCTCTAATTTTTTATATTCTGTTAGATCTTTAACTACAACAGTGTAACTTTCTAAAATTCTGTTAAGATTATAATTTGGAGTTATACTTATCCCGAGGTCTATTTCCTCATTATTTATACTAACTGTTTTTTCTACACTTTTAAATGTTGATTGATCAGAAACCACATCCTGTATAAAACTTATGTTGCAATCTTCAAGCTCAGTTAATTTACTGCCAACAACATCATCCCGCTTTATATTAAAAAGTTTTTTAGCAGAATCGTTGAACAAAACTATTGTAGAATCTTTGTTAATTATAACAACCGCCTCGTCCATATTTTGCATAAGCGAATTTGTAAAAGATTTAAACTGTTCAAACTCTTTAGAAACAGATTTAAGATTTTGATTTGTGATAATAATTCCAAGCACAATTATGCTTATGGCAGCAAGTATAATTGAAATTATGATTACCCTTCTTATCATTCGTGCTTCAGCACTTCTAATTTCTTCCAGGGTAAGACCAATTCTAAAGATTCCGATAAACTCATCATTATAGTTCAGGGTTTTCACAACTTCGTAAACTTCCGAATCGTTAAAGTCTGTTATCCTGGTTAAAGTTGAATCCATTAGTATTGCTTGCAGAAGAAAAACATCAGCAGAAATTGTACTCATCTCCTTTACAGAACTGCTTGCAGCAAGTATTCCCAGCGAATCCTGCAGAACAATATATTCAATGCCGCTGTTATCGCTAATGTCCTGCACAATCCTGCCAATGCCAATCTTTTTCCTGAACTCTAAAAAATCCTTGGCATCAAGATTTATTACAATAGCACCGCGATTAAACGCCCGGCTTATTGCAACGGCATAACGCTGCTCATTACTGAACGAAGCGGTTTTCAAACCTATTATCAAAACATCGGTTTTTCGGCTAAGTATTGGTTCAAGTTCATTGTAACGGTTTACCTTTCCTTCCGGGTGAATATGATCTTCTTCAGGAACTCTGTTTGAGAGAATTCTGTCTCCTTTTTTATCGAAGATATTAATTCTGAAAAGATTGTTTTCTCTCCCAATATTTATAAGCTTATCAACGCTTAGTGAGTTCAAGCTGTCAAGCCGTCTAACCATTCTGGCATTATTCAGTAAGCGTTCGGTTATAAGATCTTCAATTTCAATACTTGAATTAAGTGTGTTAATAC
>CAZPSY010000290.1:0-1963 GCA_964589295.1 uncultured Ignavibacteriaceae bacterium | reverse complement strand
GGTTGATGGTTTTTTTCCGGCTGATTGTAATGTACCTTCTGCCCCTCGAGGCGCCGACTACGCTGATTCCACTTAACGATCCTTTAGTTCAGCTTCTGGGAACAGGTGAAATATTAACTAAAGACCTTTTCTTTTCAGGGCATACGGCAACTCTTTTTTTACTTTTTCTAATCATGGAAAAGCGTGTAATTAAGATTATCTTCCTTGCTTCAACTATCCTAGTAGGCATTGCCGTTATGCTGCAACATGTTCATTATGTAGTGGATGTTGCGGTTGCACCCTTCTTTGCATATACCAGCTACAAAATAATTGATGGGCTAAAGAATAAGCTGTATGGCAGCTCAAATTAATACAGCCAGTTCTATCATTCTTTCAAAAACAGAATTCCATACACTGCAGAATGGACTTTTATTTATTTAACATCATATCCTTATGGCTTTTTCCGGTTTACCTGCCAAAGTACATTCTGTAATCGCTATAACTTCTTACAATAAACGCTTGATAATTATTATTTTAATGTTTAACTTCATAAAGCTTTAATAACTTCTTGTGTTATAAGATGTTCATATACAAAGTATTTTTCACTCGGAACTTCCGCTATCTTTTTTTTAACAAGAGAGTTAAGGGAGTATAAAATATGGCTTTACTAAATTCTAAAAAGCTTAAAGATCTTCAAGCAGAAAATGAAGAACTTAACAGCATTCTTCAAAGGATAAATGATAAGGAAGATAAACTTATACGCCTTGAAGAAGTGATAAAAACGGTTTATTCCGAGATCAGCGAATTGAACCGGCAGAAAGCAGATTACACAACCTCGGTTGATCAATTGAAGAGTAAAGAAACTGAACTGAACGATGAACTTGAAAAACTTCACTTTGAAATTGATAAGCTAAGGGAAATGAAGAGCGATGAACAGCATAATCTTCTCTTTCTTACAAATCATATAAATGATGCAAAATCTTCAACCGATAACTCCAACGGTTCTGCAAACAATCAAATTGAAATAAATGATGACGAACTGCAGGCAGCAGAAAAAAGAAAAAAATTATTGGAAGCCGAAAACACCAAATTGGAAATTCAGTTGGGTGAACTTGGTGGAATAATAGGTTCGCTGGATGAACAACAATCTGATCTTCAGGCGCTTATTAATCAAAAGAAACTTGAGCTAAAAAATCTCGATGACTCAGTTTCAGAAAACAAACGGCAGGAATTGATTAAGCTTGATGAAAAAATCTCTAGTCTAAAAGAGAACGAAACTAAAACCGTTAACGAATTTGAAAAGAGGATAGGGGAATTATCTTTAAAAGAAAAATCTTTAAGAGATCGTATCAATTTAAAAAATAAAGAACTTGAAGAAATTGCAAAGAGTACGCAGAAAAATAGAACCCGGGAGGAATCAACAAATGAAGATAATCTCATCTCGTTGATTGTTGAAGAGCAAAATCTTGCGGACTCGATTACAAAGAAACGGCACTACCTTGAAGAAATGGAAATGAAAATCTCTTCATTAAAGGATGATGAGCAGATGTTAAAAGCATCGGTTGAAGCCGGGAAGAAGGAACTTGGAGAAATTGGAAGTATAAACGGCAATTCAATTAATCTTCAAAACTCAATCTCTTTATTAAAGGAAGAAGAAGGTGAACTTAGAGGAAAACTTGACCTTCTTAATCAAGCGGAACAGATTAAAAAAGAATTGATTTCTGAGCTTAATGATAAACTTTCCGCTAATGAAATTAAGTTTGCTGCGCTGGAAAAAGATTATGAAGAAAAAACAAATCAGTTAGAGAAAACCACCCTTAAGCTCCGGAAAATAACCGGGGAAAGCACTTACAAGCAGAAAGAACTTCTTACATTAGCCCAGGTAGTAGATGATAAAACTAAAATATTAAAAAACCTAGCTGCAGAGATTTCTTTTTCTGAAGGGAAAATAAATTCGCTTAAAAAAGAGACTATTAAGATTGAA
>CAZPSY010000289.1:0-1975 GCA_964589295.1 uncultured Ignavibacteriaceae bacterium | reverse complement strand
ACGAATTTACATCAATAAAAATTATATAAGCAGTTTCCCGCTTCTCATCAAAAGTTTTCCATCAAGGTAAACTGTTGGTTTTTTAATAATCCCATCCAGGTGAATTGGAACATTAAAAGTACCGCCCATTGTAATATTATTACCAAGTGCAAGATGTACGGTTCCCATTACTTTTTCATCTTCAAGTAAAACCCCGCTTAGTTTAGCGCTGTCGTTTGTACCAATTCCAAATTCTGCTATGTTGCGTGCACCTTTACCAACAGCATCAAGCATATCTTTTAATTTTTTAGCAGGTCTTCCGCCTGTAATATCGGTGGCAAATCCATCCTTCACTTTAATTGTAATATTAACACTTCCAATCAATCCCAAGCCTGCCATTGAACCATCAACCACAAAAATTCCGTTTGCTGTTCCTTCAACAGGAGCGTTATAAGTTTCGCCGGTTGGAAGATTTCCGCTTTCACCTTTTTTATGATACAATCCTTTACTTGCTATTGCTGTTCTTCCTGTAATTGAAAATTCAATATCAGTTCCTGCCGGAGCGGTTATCCTAACATGCTTACCTTTTTCGAGTATCTTTTTAAGTTTAATTGATCGCTTAGAGATCGATTTATAATCTGCATTCATTCCCCTAATCATAATTTCTTTTGTGATTCCGGGGAAAGTTGCCACACGTACACCTTTTTTTGAGGCAGTCCTTCTTGCATCAGTATGAGTTATAGATTTTGCTGTAGGAACAAGCACAACATCAAATTTTTGCATTAATTGTGCAATTTCCGCGGGTGGTTCTTCGCCGTTTATTTTACCGGATTTCATCTCGACCAAAAGAGATTTATATCCAAGCCGTTTTGCATTTTCAAAAAGTGAGTACCCTATCTCTCGCTTTAATTCATCTGTTATTACAAGTACACTTTCATTCTTTTTAACAGCCATGCAATCTTTAATTGCTATGACAGAGGCGGTATCAAGTTTTGTAAGTTTTTTCATGATCACTTATAAATATTTTTTGGATAGATAAATTTACAGGAAAGAACTTAAAGTGGAAACCCAACATTAAGCTGGACGACTGCAGTAAAACCACCCGAATCAATAAAGTTGACATTCTCTTGGTTGTTGTAAGGTTCAGGCGGAAAAGGTGTCCCCTCTTCAAGTTTCATGTTATCAATTGTAAGTCCTGTGTAACCTGCAAGCCCTTCAATACTAATATAATCTTCAACAATATATACAATAAAACCAGTTCCAACAGAATAACCAAAAACATTATCATCGCTAATAAATTTATGGATTTCAGTATCGCCGGGAGTGTTAACCGTGTTTGTAAGCTTTACCTTATTAAAATGAACTGCCCCATCCAGGATTTTCCAGCTTATGCCGGCTGTTAGATTAATTCCAACATCAAAACCAATTGCCCAGTTTTTTAGATCGAGATCGAATGAGTAATTGGTTGTTCCTTCCGGAATATTTTCGATTACTTCGTTTTTTTTACCGAGTGATTGATAATATCCCTTTGCGGTAACCATAAATCCCCCTTCGAATGAAGCCCTGAATATGTTGATCCCGACCCTGTAACCGGTGGCGTATTTAAACTCTTTTAAATCAGACTGAAGTGTTGAAGCTTTTGCTTCGTTAAATTGCCGGACAAATTCGTTTAACCCTGTTGCATCAAATTGCTGGTAAGTATAGCCACCGTATCCACCCACAAAACCAAGGCATCCAAAGCCAAAAGTTTGCGAACGGATATTAGTACCAAATAGAATAAAAGAAGCAATCAGTATAGAATAAAATAATTTTTTCATCTGCATAGCATTACTGTACCTTACAAAATCATTATAGACTTAAGATTGTAAATCATACATAAACTTTCAATATCTTTTTACTTTCACCTATATCGAGGTATAATAACTTATAAATAATCTTAATTAAAAGGAATTCCAACAGTTAGTACAGCAACTGCAAAGAATCCACCGCCGTCAAC
>CAZPSY010000288.1:0-1976 GCA_964589295.1 uncultured Ignavibacteriaceae bacterium | reverse complement strand
ATAAAATTTCAATAATGGCCAAAAAATTACCATTCCCAATGCCAGCCCTTTAAAGAAATCTCGAACATTCCTTTTAAAACCGACTCTTTTTATCTTTTTTTGTAATAAAATTATATCCATGATTCTGAATAAACAATAATATCAAGTAGCAAACGCTCTTCTGTGTTCGAGACCACTTCTACGATCTATCCCTTCTCTTAAATCATTTTCCGATCTTTGTATTTTTTTAAAAATGCTCTTTCCACTTCTTCGATCTTTATCTTTTCTTCTCTCTAAACCACTTCTTCTGTCGACACCACTTCTACGATCCTTTTCAGACCTTCCATTTGGGAGGTGGTTTGTGTATAAAAACTCTCTCCTCTTAACAGCTATCCGCCGGCCGCCGTTATCTATCAGTCCTGATGCAAGATTTGTAATACTCAAGGTCTTATCCTTTTATTTAAAGTTGGCGCATTGACATTGAAGACTCAACGATTGATTTGGCATCTATAAGCTCATCGAATTTCACGCCAATTCCACAAGAATCTACCCTAACAACTTTGCCGCTACCTGTTATGTTTTTTCCAACTTTGGGGAGCGAAAAATTCATTATAATTTGCTGATCAATATGAAAGTTGTCATCGGTCTGGATAAAAACACCATCATCACTTATATTTTGAATGAAATATATAAAGTTAACACCATTGCTTGTGTGTTCTACGGGGATCGAAAAGGGGATCCGCGGATACTCCCTTAATTCTATGGATTTAGAGTGATACCAATTTACCAACTTTTTCAACAGATATCGCCTTTCGGTTTCAGATATACTGGAAATCAATAAAGACAGGTCTTTTCGATTTTCGGTTTCGGATAGATCGTCATTTAATACCGACTGAAGTTCTCGTCTTTCGGTTTCTGCCATACAAGAAATTATTTGGAACAAAAGAGAGTTGACTTCGTATATATTAAGTTCATTTTTGTTAGTTGCCATAGAAGGAGTCCTTGTTAAAAAAAGTCTGCTGGCTGTTAGCTATAACAAGCTATTTTGGGTTTTCTCCGGTCCCAAATATTACCTCTCCTATCCATACCGCGTCGTCTTTCAAAACCTTTATATTTAGTGCTATCGCCCTGCCTACGTTCAACATTTTCAAATATTATCCCAACTTGCACCCTGCTTTTGCGTCTTTCTTTACCACTTCTGAAATCCCGTTGAAGATAAGGATACGCATTCATTTCAAACTTCATTGTTGTCTGTGGGAAACCCTCTATCTTTTTTAAAGCCGTAGCTTTCTGGTCTAATTTTTTACCAGATTTGTTTTTTCCTGTAAGCTTTTTTAGAAGTGTTTCTTTCGTCTTTTTTTGTATCATAATTCGTTGCCTTGTGCGCCTGACATGAAGATTGATCCATGCCCATAAGATAAAAGCTAATCCAAACATTAATATATGATCTTTCATTTTGAATTGCACCCTTCTATTAGCATTCCACGGTTTCCGATATCAAAGTCGAATCATTTCTTTCCCCAGGGTTTCAGGCGAACAAACTATGTATTTCAGCACCTCCTTATCCCAAAAATTTTTTGCTTTGTATTAGAATTAAATGAAAAAGCCCCCAAGAGATATAATAATCCCCTCGGAGGCTTTATATTGTTGCTTTTATGACAGCTTTTTTCATAGTAAGCAGAGGCTATTCGTAGGATAGATGTTAAAAAGAAAAATCAATATTTGAAACCTCTATCAAAGTGTTGATTTGTTGTCAATAAAAATAAATAAAAACAAACGGTTGTGCATTTTATTTCCTATTTATATGAAATTAAATGCCACCTCTCCCTGTGAAATTGGTTACATATTTTGATGGGTTTTATACACCTCTGATGCAACTAAAAGGGTGGAATAATTAGATCGATAGAGTTGGAATAACGAATATATGACAATGTTTTCGGTGAGTTGATTTGTAAACGAATTAGCAAATTTTCATGGGATGGTTTTGATCTCGGCTA
>CAZPSY010000287.1:0-1985 GCA_964589295.1 uncultured Ignavibacteriaceae bacterium | reverse complement strand
AGAAGAAATTACTATACAGGTAAAAGGAAGGGATCTTGTTGGCGGAATTCCTAAAACAACCGAAGTAAGTTCTGTAGAGATTAGGGAAGCGCTTAATGAATCGATTGTTCAGATAGTTGATACCGTAAGACAAACCCTTGAACGAACCCCGCCTGAACTTTCTGCAGATATCCTGGACAGGGGCGTTATGCTAACCGGTGGGGGTGCTTTATTAAAAGGATTGGATGAAAGAATCAGGATGGAAACAAACCTGCCTGTTCATATTGCGGAAGATCCGCTTACTGCAGTTGTTAGAGGAGCAGGAGCTGTAATTGATAATTTGAATGAATATTCGAAAGTACTTATTCGTAGCAGAAGGTATTAATGATAAAATTTTTTTCTAAGATATGGAAAAATTTTAAAGAATATATTGTACTTATCCTTCTAGTAATAACCAGTCTTATTATCCTTTCTCAAAATAAAAACCAGGAGGTGCAAAAAGTAAGAGCCATAGCTTTTGGTAGCTTTGCTGTTGTTACCTCAATTGTTTCTGATCTGTTCAACACTTCAAATATTAAATCCGAAAATGAGGAGCTGCGCAGGGTAAATTCTGAATTGATGCTGCAGGTAAGTAAACTTCGTGAGTACGGAATATTAAATGAAGAATTTAGAGGATTGGCGGGCTTCAAAGATACTTCGGCATTTCCTTTAATTCCCGCCAACATAGTTTCTAAATCTTTCTCCAAAGCAAATAACACATTTACTTTAAACGTTGGGAGAAGAGAAAACGTTAAACCTGGTATGCCGGTTATAAACCACCAGGGAATTGTTGGAATAGTCCATTCTACTTCAGAAGATTTTGCAATAGTACGCACTTTAGAAAATATTGATTTAAAGTTGACCGTAAAAAATGAACGAAGCAGAATTCATGGTATAATGCGCTGGGATGGCGAGGAACTTGCAATTATTAATGTTCCTGAAACTTATGATTTTAAAGCAGGAGATAGAATTATTACTTCCGAAGCAAGTTACCTGGTGCCAGTGCCGATTCCGGTAGGGATAGTTGCAGAAATGCGAAATGTTGAAACCGAAATTTTTAGCCGTGTTAAAGTAAAACCGTTCGCTAATCTTCTAAATATCGAAAATGTTTTTGTGCTCGGAATTGTACAAAGCAAGCAGAAAGAAAATCTAGAATTGAACTTCTACAATAAGTGATAATATGCGATTCATCCATGTATTGCCAATAATATTTTTCTTCCCGGTTTTGCTTTTTCAAATAACCGTTGTTCCCTTAATATCCATTAATGGAATAATTCCTGATCTGCTCCTGATTCTCCTAGTGTATTACGCAATTTCATACGGGCAGATTTACGGAACTGTTTTAGGTGCATCTTATGGCTTTCTTTTCGATTTGATTACAGGTACTTTATTGGGGAGTATGATGCTCTCGAAAACGGTTGTTGGATTTGTAGCAGGTTATTATTCTGCAGAAACACACAGGGAAAAATTCCTGAACACTTATGCATTTACATTTATCGTTTTATTGTCCGCCGTTATTGATTCAGTTATTTTCTCTTTCTTTTCTGCGGTGGATTTTAATACAAACATTTTCAAACTTTTTTTCGATCAGGCATTGCTGCCGGCATTGTACACTGGTGTTGTAAGTACAATAATTATTTTCTTTCCCTACAGGAGGAATTTTAATTGAAATCGGAAAGTTTTGCTTCTCTGCAGCGTAGAACAATAATTTATTTTGCCATCTTAATAAGTGTGGCTGTAGTGGGTTTCCGTTTATTCGAAATGCAGATTTTAAACAGCGAATCCTATGAGTTGAAATCTTCTGATAATAGTATTAAGCAGGTTGTGATTTCTCCTTTGCGGGGAATATTTTATGACCGGAATATGGAAGTGCTTGTTCGCAACAGTCCCGCTTACACCCTTCGTATCACCCCGTCCAATTATGATAAAAATCTTAATAACTTGCTGGAAACAGTTATTGATGCCGA
>CAZPSY010000286.1:0-1989 GCA_964589295.1 uncultured Ignavibacteriaceae bacterium | reverse complement strand
GCAATATCGAAAGGAATTAGTTTGCCTTTATCCGCACCAGTTATTTCTGTGTTTGTTTCATCGGTTAATTTATTTTTTTGCAGCGTTAATATTTTATATTGTCTTTCTACTCCAGTAAGGTCTTCCTTATGCACATAGCCGCGTTTCTGGATTGTGCTTATTGTAGGTGCATATGTTGATGGTCTTCCTATTCCAAGTTCCTCAAGTTTTTTAACAAGCATTGCTTCAGTGTAGCGTGCTGATGGTCTTGTAAATCTTTCAGTAGCTTTAATTGTTTCATAATTAAGTTTCATTGATTCTTTTAATTCAGGCAGCAAGCCATCAGTTCCGTTTTCACCATTCTCTTCATCGCTCGATTCAATATAAACTTTGAGAAAACCATCAAATTTTATTACTTCACCCTTTGCAACAAAATTCTTATCAGCTGTTGATACATTAATCTTTACTGTTGTTCTTTCAATATTTGCATCACTCATCTGGGAAGCAATTGCTCTCTTCCAGATTAATTCATACAAAGCTTTTTCATCTTTAGAGCCGGCAACATTTTCTTTACTAAAATCTGTTGGGCGGATAGCTTCATGCGCTTCTTGTGCCGTAGCAGATTTTGTTTTGAAGTTTTTCCTGCTTGAATATTTTTTTCCATATTCACTATTTATTTGTCCCTCTGCAGCATCAAGAGCAAAATCAGATAAATTTACTGAATCTGTACGCATGTAAGTAATCTTACCGGATTCATATAGCTTTTGAGCAACAAGCATAGTTTTAGCTACGGAGTAACGAAGTTTTCTGCTGGCTTCCTGCTGTAATGTTGAAGTTGTAAAGGGCGGGGCAGGGGATTTTTTAACAGGTTTTTTTTCTAAACTTTCTACAACGAATTCAGCGGTTTTGCATTTTGTTAAAAATTCTCTTGCTTCATCTTCTGTGCTAAAGTAATTTGGTACTTCCGCTTTAAAACTGGTTTCTTTTCCTTTTTCATCTTTAACAATAAAAACTGCAGTAACTTTAAACCTTGATTGAGAATTAAATGAATCTATTTCTCTTTCGCGTTCTACAATTAACCTTACTGCAACCGATTGAACTCTACCTGCAGATAAACCCGGTTTTATTTTACGCCATAAAATCGGTGAAAGTTCAAAACCTACCAGCCGGTCTAATATTCTCCTCGATTGCTGTGAATCAACTAAATGTAGATCAATATTTCTAGGATTTTTTACCGCATCAAGGATTGCAGACTTTGTAATTTCGTGAAAGACAATCCTCTGTATTTTTTCAACTGGAATATTCAAAGCTTCTTTAAGATGCCAGGAAATTGCTTCCCCTTCGCGGTCTTCATCAGTTGCAAGCCACACAGTTTCTGCTTTATCGGTAAGTTTCTTCAGTTCCCTAACACGCGATTTTTTTTCTTCCGGAACAATATACCTGGGCGTAAAATTGTTCTTTATATCAATCCCTTTATCTTTTTTCTCAAGATCGCGGATGTGCCCGTAGCTTGATGTAACTAAGAAATCTTCCCCAAGAAACTTTTCAATTGTTTTCGATTTTGCCGGGGATTCAACAATTACAATATTTTTAGCCATTCTGTTTCGATTATTTTTGTGAAAAACGCCTGCAAATTAACTTATATTTAAAACAAATAACAAAATCATTTTTATTGAACAGTTATTTTAATTTTAAGATAGTTATTATTTTATTAGAAATAGTGATATTCAACTTCTCCAAATTGGTTTTTAGTTTATAAAGATGAAACAATTGTTTAATTTATTTATTACAGTGCTTACTTTCCCGTTTATTGTTTTAATAAAACTATACCAGTTATTAATATCACCTTTCTTTCCATCATCCTGCCGTTTTACTCCAACCTGTTCGCATTACACTTTGGAGGCACTAAAAAAATATGGCTTGTTTAAAGGCGGATGGCTTGGTTTAAAAAGAATTTTAAAATGTCATCCATGGGGCGGCAGCGGCTACGATCCTTTACCTTAATAATTA
>CAZPSY010000285.1:0-2001 GCA_964589295.1 uncultured Ignavibacteriaceae bacterium | reverse complement strand
TTCCAACCTCGTACGAAATTGTTCGTTCAGCATCCAAATTGGGTTGACCAAATAATGGCTCACGAACATTCAAATCGTATTGTTTGTTCTCAAATAAATTCCGGTAATTTGAGTTCTGGAAAAAGTGCCCATAAGAGAAGTGCAATTTAGTTTTGTCAGATATCGGATGAGCTATACCTATTCGCGGTGAAAACTGTGAGCGGGGTTTAACCTTGATGATGGAGGTTGGATCGAGCGGATCTGCTCTAAACTCAACATTTGAGTTCATATAATCATATCTCAGCCCGAGATTAATAATAAGATAAGGAAACTCAATTTTATCCTGTACATAGCCAGCAATTTCGAATGGCTGTGTATCATAATTATTTATATAAGGGAAATTCCTTTTGGGATCATAAATGTTGTAATAACTGAGCCAGTGCTTTTTATATACCCCGCCAAACTTTAGCTCATTTATTGCATCAATTTGCCAAACCGCATCCGCTTTAAAATCTGCCGTTACAGATCTGCTATCTGTTAATTCGACTGGATCAGCTAACTTATAAAACTCAAACCCATTTCCATATTCACTAAAGTATTGCCTTTGACTAGTCGATAAATATTGCGAAGTATCTTTATCTATTCCTGAGTAATATCCCTGGTTAAAGTAAGATACCCGTAAATCATAAAACATATTGTTTGCAACTGTGTGAGTTAAATTAAATCCCGATTGCCAACTATCTGATCTTTGTCTGTAATACTGGTCAGGAATAAACTTCCAGGAATGGCTGTAATTCTGCCATTTGTTTTTACTTCCTCTGTTACTAAAAATTATTTTTAAGTTAGGAATTACGCTTGTTGAAAGTTTTGTAAAGAACGAGTAGTTCCTATCATAACCGTAAGGAAGATAACTTCCTCTTTTATCCAACTCACCCGATAAGAAGAAATTGAGATAGCCTGGTACAACTGGTCCGCTAAGACTCCCGTTAAGCCTTTGTTCGTGAAGATCACTATATTTTTTTATCCCAAATTCACTTGTTCTGTATTCAATCTTACCATTAAAAATATCACCACCATCCCGCGTAACTATATTAACCACGCCACTCAGTGCCTGTCCATACTCGGCATTAAATGTTCCACTCAACAGGCTCATTTCCTGAATTGCGTCTTTATTTAATTCGAGAGTTGACCTCCCTAACAGTGGATCTTTTACGTACATCCCGTCAACAATGTAAGATACTTCATTTGCCCTCCCTCCTCTTACGTAGAAATCGTTACCTCCACTAACTACGCCTGCCTGAAGAGTTAATAATTCTTTGAATGATGTAACCGGCAGAGACTCTATCTCATCTCTAGTTATTACTGATATACTGCTAGTAACATCTTTTTGTATGAGCTTGGATTTTGCAACAACAACTACTTCACCTACTTGAATTGATGTCGACAATAATTCTACATTCAATTGTGTGGTTTGATCAACAATAATTGTTACTTCTTGAATGACGAAAGTTTCATAACCCAGATAACTGGCCTTAACATTGTATTTACCCGGAGGAATGTTAAGTATTACAAACTCTCCATTCGTATTTGAGGCTGCCCCCAAATTAGTTCCCTCAAGAAGTATATTCGCACCAATTAATATTTCTCCGGTTTGAGCATCTTTAATGGTCCCGGAAAGTTTGCCTTTAGTCCCCGCCCATAGACAGATAGTGGATAATAATATTATTAGTACAGTTTTCATTTTTATACTACTCCAATTTTTTCTTTTATTATAGATCAAATTATTCAACAATTGATATTAAGTTATAATTTGATTTTGCTCAATCATAATTTTACCAGACTCTGCAAGAAGTTTTTTAGATTTAGTTTTGTTTTTTAATGCACAGGCTGTGGCTATTGCATTTATTAGAACAGAAATTGCTGCAAAGGAATTAGTAAATAACATATTTTCACTTTTAACTAACAGAATTAATGAAGAGTGAAAAGATATTGGTGATGCTTCTTTATTCGTAATTGAAATTA
>CAZPSY010000284.1:0-2003 GCA_964589295.1 uncultured Ignavibacteriaceae bacterium | reverse complement strand
GATTTTGAAATTCCACTTCCCAGTGTTGGAGTTTTAAGCATATTTGGTGAACCGAAGATAAGTTTGAAGATAGGTGGTAATGTTACAATCCACGGTGCGTGGAGGAACGAAACTACAGAAGGTGTAACTGCTTCCAGGTTGGGCAACACACGTAATGAACCCGATTTTAAACAGACGGTACAGATAAATGTTAACGGAACGATTGGTGATAAGTTAAATATTAATGCAGACTGGAATACTGAAAGAACTTTTGAATACGAAAACCAGTTAAAATTAAAATATACTGGGTACGATGATGAAATAATTCAATCTATTGAAGCCGGAAACGTTTCTATGCAAACATCTTCTTTAGTTGGTGGTGCGGAAGCCCTTTTTGGTATTAAAGCACATTTTAAGCTTGGTCCTTTCAGCCTTACCACTATAGCCAGCCAGAAAAAGGGTGAAACCAAGGAAGTCTCAGTTTCAGGTGGATCCACCGCGCAGGAATATGATGTTAGAGCTTATGATTATTCTGACAATCACTACTTTATAGATACTGTTTACGCAAGCCGGGAACTAAAATTATTTGAAAACTATCACGGGAATATTCCTCCCTCAGTCAATAACCAATACCTGGTAACAGAGATTGAAGTCTGGAAATCTATAAATGTAATCTCAATAGATCCATCTAAAGAACGTAAAGCTAATTGTTTTATTGATCTTGATTTTATTTCTTCCGGAGTAGTATATCCCGAAACTTTAAGAGATGATATTCCAAATCCCACTCCAGGAAGGAATGCATCGGGAAGGTTTCTATTGTTATCGCCCGGTGTAGATTACACGCTTCATCCCGAAACAGGATTTATCACTTTTAAAACCGCTCTTAATCAACAGGATATAATCGCAGTCTCATTCAGACAGGAAAATGGTCCGGGATCAGCAGACGATTTGTTTTACGGTGAATTCCTGCGTACTGCCAGCTCTGATACTTCTAAAAGGTTAATTTTAAAACTTGTAAAACCACAAAACCTTCAACCAGGCGGTGATTACGATCAAGCTTGGAAACTGCAGCTTAAAAATATTTACCCAACCGGCTCCAGGAATATTAAGCAAGATGGATTTGAATTTAAAATAAAGCGTGAAATTGTTGGAGAGGAACCAACTGATGAACTATCGACAGGAAACGGAACTGTTAGGCTGCTGGAGGCATTTGGATTCGATCAACTAGGTTCAGGGGGAAGTTCTACTCCCGATAATGTTTTTGATTGGCGACCTAATTTTACCATCTACACAGAAACAGGTGAAATAATATTTCCCACCTTAGAACCTTTCGGAAGAGATATTCCCATCGAATTTGACACTTTAACGTATCAATCTATTTACGACACAACAAAAACTTTTGCAAAGCAGGATAAAGCGCCTGATAAATGGTTGATGAATGGGAAAAGTACAGGTGATGTTACATCTATTTACCAGCTTGGATTTAATGTTGTGGAAAATTCTGTGAAAGTTTTGCTTAACGGAAGGGAGTTAGCTGCTGGGACAGATTATATAGTTGATTATAATATCGGGCAGCTAACCATCAGGAATGACGCAGCACTTGTACCGGGCGCCGATCTTAAAGTTACTTACGAGCAGAATGATCTCTTCCAGCTTGCATCAAAAACTCTTTTAGGTGCAAGGGGATTATACGAATTTTCCGATAAAACACGCCTTGGCTTTACGGTTATGAACCTTAACCAGCAGACGTTAAGTGATAAAGTAAGAATTGGTGAAGAACCGTTAAGCAATTCAATTTACGGTGTAGATTTCAAAACATCGGCTGAGCTCCCGTTCCTCACAAAAGCTCTCGATTATATTATATCAACGCGTGAGATGTCCAACTTCACTTTTTCCGGTGAGTATGCATATATGTCTCCCGATCCGAACACCAAAAAGAGTACCATTGCTTCCGACCAGGGCAAAAGTATTGCATATATTGATGACTTTGAAGGAGCAAAAAGAATAATACCAGTGGGTGTTGG
>CAZPSY010000283.1:0-2032 GCA_964589295.1 uncultured Ignavibacteriaceae bacterium | reverse complement strand
AGGTGAAACCAATGGAATTAAGTGAAAAAATAAGAGAAAAGATTAATTCAATGATTGATGATGCTTTAAACGAAACTGGGAAGGATGCTCCTGAACCTGTAAAACATTTACTGACTCAAATATGTTATGAGATGTATAAAAAAGGGTTAGATGATGGTCATAGGTTTTGTATTAAATCAATAGAATTATCAAGAGAAAATATTAACAGGTGATACAAATGGGATTTAAAGATTTAATGAAAAAAGGTTTTGATAAAACCAAAGATTTTGTCAAAGATGAGATGAAAAGAAACAAAGAGATGAAAGAGAAAATCCAGAAGATGTCTGATAAAGAACTCAAAAACCTTGCGATTACGAAAGGTCAGCCTTATGAAGATGCATGGTTGCAGAGACAAAAGAACAGGAAAAGGTTGAATGAAAGGATGAAAAAAATATGAGGGGATAAATATTAAATTTAATTATAGAGATTCAAGGAGAATGCAATGGATAATTGCAAAGGAAAAATTATATGTCAAAAATGGTTTGATGATGGAAAAATTCGCACAAATACATTATTTGAATAAAGGACATGAGATTTATAGGGTTCAAGATATGTTGGAATTCATAAAAATACTACAAGATAATGAATTATTTAATCTTATAACACAATTCCCAAAAGCAATAGATTTTTTAGTAATAGAAAATAATCCTGATAAACCTTTAAATTTATATTTTGTTGAAGTAAAATCTTGTTGGGATATGATTAGACCTTATCAAAGAAATATAATCAAAAAAATAATAAAATTAGGTTATGAAGTAAGATTATTTTATAAAAATAATTCAGAGTCGAATCATGGTGAAATAATTTTAAATGAATTTGACCTTGATTGTAAATCAGTCAATATAGATATCAAAACCAAACTATGTGAAATGAATGTATTTCCATTCCTTTATTACATGAGTTATTGGAATCCAGAAACACAAATAAAAAACTTTTTTGAAAATAATTTAGGTGATACAAATGGGATTAAGTGCAAGAACAGAAGATAACATTGAGAAGATAATCGAGGCAATCGAGATGAACACCAAAGCAGTGGCTCATCTGAATCAGAACCTAAGTATGATTGCAAATGAACTCAAAGAGATGAAAACAGAGATGCAGGGTATGAGAAGAAACACAAGTTTTTTGAGGAATCTCTGTGAGATTTTCAATCGAGAGCTAAAAGATTATGCCAAAGAGGAGTCCGAATGAACAAAGAAGAAATATTATATCTTTTAGATGTTATTAAGGTTTATGTTGCTCAAAGCAAAGAATTTCGAAACAAATTCATAGAGTTGTTACAATCTATTGATGAAGAGATTGATAAAGATGAACCAAAGGATTGAACTGACCTGTCCGATATGTCAAGAGAAATATAAAGGATTTGGATTGACTTGTAGTGATGATTGTGAATGAGAGGTAATGAGCCTTATGAAAAGAAAGTTTTAAATATATCATACCTTTGACTATTTTGTGGTGATACCAATGCTTAAGCAACCGAGAAAAAAATGCAGAGTTTGTGGGGAAGATTCTTATGGAAGAATCTGTATGTCATGCTATCGGTAAGAAAGGCAGAGGGTCAGTCGGTAGAGCAAGAAGAAGATTAAGATTAAAACGAAAAGGTGATTAAGAAGATGGACAATAAGATATTGAATCAATTTATTAAAACAACCGAACCTGAATTTTTAAGGAAATATGCGTTGATGGTAACAGATTTGCTTACAAAAGCACAAATAAAGCAACTGGAAGAGTTTTTTGAAGTCAAGCTAACAATGAAGGAAGAAAAAGAAAAACCTGTCAAATCGGCTAAAATTAAGCCTGATGAAGAATCTAAGCCTGAACCTAAACCTGTAAAAAGACCAATAGGCAGACCTGCTGTTGACAGACCTATACCAAGAAGACCAATAGGCAGACCTGACTTCATGGATGAGCCTGACCCTAATAAAGAGGAGCTTGTCAAAAAGCCAGATTATCTTCAAGATGATGAATATGATGAAGATATTGATGAAAATGT
>CAZPSY010000282.1:0-2039 GCA_964589295.1 uncultured Ignavibacteriaceae bacterium | reverse complement strand
AGAATAATGATTCGAAACAAAGTTAGAGTTGAATTATCACGAAGATATCACAAAAGGTTAGATTTTTTAATGCAAAACAGCATCGGGTTGATTTGGCGCACAAGGCAATTAAAGACTGTGCAGATAAATTAAGGGTAGCTTTTGGTAAATGGTTAGTTCAATTTTAAATCTCTATAATCATCCAGGGTTGTAAGCATTGAACGCTCCTGGTAAACCTCATCTTCTGCATATATGTATAAACAGCTTCCACCTTTAATCAAATCAATTATTTCTCTTGATAATTTATTGGAAACAGCAGGGCACCCCCAACTTCTTCCAATCATAGTGTTATTCCCGGTAATAAATCTTTCGCTAACATAATTTGCTCCGTGAATAACAATTCCTCTTAAGCGTGCGTTATCATTTATTCCTTTTTCCAATCCTTCAAGCTGCAAAGAATAGCCTCTTTTACCAACATATGATTTTCCCGTTCTATAAAAACCAAGGCTGCTTTTATGTGAGCCCATTCTGTTAGAAAATCTGGTTGCATTGATTAAACCCGAGTTTTTTCCGTGAGCAACTAATGTTTGAAAAAGAAGTTTATGATTTTCAACATCAATAATAAAAAATCGTTTTTCATTTGAGGGCTTTGAAAAATCTATAATTGAAAGTAATTTTTTATTTGTCAGCTCAAGCGAATTGAAACCGGCAAATGCTTGTTTAAATACAGGATATTCTAATTTATCCCCCAATTCACAATCGTTGTAGAGGTTTCTTAGTGTCTGATTAGGATTATCAATTACAGTAGTAGTTTTCTGGTTTGTATTTCTTTCGCCAGGAGCACTATTAGATGGGGATAGTGACCAAAGAGAGAATATCCCTGCAAACGCAATTAAAAAAAATTTCATAGTAACTGATTACACATCATTTGTTCTTAAAGTTTAGCTGTCAGTTTCAATATCCATACCACCCTGGAATATTTAAGATATGGTTCACAATAAGCTTAACCTATTAGTAAAAATTAAACGGGCGACAAAAATAGCCGCCATATTTTATCTCATACAATTCTAAGATGATTTTAAGACTCGTGAAGATTACTATTGGAAGGAAATATCTACATGTCATCTCTGCTCTATACCGTCTCTCTGTTTTGTTTCTTTTTTTGAGACTGAAACTAGACTTTGCTTTTAATAATCAATTAGATGTTCTAAAAAATTATTGGTTGCAATTTTACCCAAATATTATTTCCGATTCAATCCAAAATTTTGGGCAGATTGTTAAATTTTTCTTGCTATATAGTACCACAATCAAAAAACGCAACTACTGGTAATTAACAAACTGTACGGGGAAGTCGTAATCAGCATTTTTAACAGACTCAATTACCTGTTGAAGATCATCCTTTTTGGCTCCCTGCACTCTAACTTTTTCATCCATTATTTGTGCAGATACTTTAAGCTTAAGCTCTTTAATAAGCTTGGTTATTTTCCTCGAGTTATCTTTTGAGATACCGCTCTGAAGGTTAATCTTTTGTTTCAGCCGCCCGCTTGCAGCGGGTTCCGGCTCTTCCATCTTTAAAGCTTTAATTGATAAACCCCGTTTGATAAGCCGCGTTTGTAAAATATCAATCGATTGTGTTCGCGAGTAATCATCTTTTGTGTTCAAGGAAATGATTTTTTCCTTTTTGTTCAACTCCATTTCAGTTTTGGAATCTTTAAGATCGTAACGCTGCCGAATTTCCTTAATTGCCTGGTTAAGTGCATTGTCTATCTCCTGCAAATCAAGTTCAGAAACGATATCGAATGATGAATTTTTTCCCATTTTATTACTTCAATTAATTATTAAAAAATATTTTTGCTAATCTGAGTTACCGTTTTTATTAATAGATTTATTAACACCAAATAATTTAATCACTTCGTTCGAAAAATCAATTAAATATTTCAGCAAATCTTCTGGTGTGTTAAATTTATTTTTAATTACCAGTTTCATTACCTCTTTCTTCTGATCGAATTTTACAGTTTCTTTATGTTCATCCAAGATGTAGCGCATTAGCTCAACAAACT
>CAZPSY010000281.1:0-2049 GCA_964589295.1 uncultured Ignavibacteriaceae bacterium | reverse complement strand
TCTTCTCCGTCCATATTCCATTGCCATGTGTCAGTATTTCTATCATAAACAAATGTTGTATGCCAAACACTTTCTTCATTCATTTTAAATAAGAAAGGAATTTCATCTCCATTACGTTCTGCATAACCAGTAATAGCCTGAGCTGAAAGACCTCCACCGCCGGTAACATCCAGCCAAAGACAAGCATACTTGCTCAAATCAGAATCCCAACCGATAAGCACCAAAGCCTCGTAGGCTGCTGTGCCATCTGCATCTTTTTCACGGGATATTTCAGATATCTGTAAATACTGATGCTCAAGAATCCATGAGACTTCAATATCATGTGTAACCTCCTGCCCGGCAATAGTCCCCTTTAAAATCCAATTACCTGTCATCCTATCCAGCAATGAGTCCTGAAAAGATGTTTGTTGTGCAGAAATTATTGTGGATAAAAGAAATGTAAATAAAATGATTCTTATTATTGTTTTCATGATTTACCTCTCTTATAGATGACGACTAACGGGGTTATGTGCAATTATTGAAATCATTCTCATACTTTTAAACTTTCATTCTTAATAGCTAACACTGATGGTGCTTGACATCCAACAATTGCCGGAGCTTCATGGATGAGTTCGTCATTGTTGATAGCTTCAACCATAAATAGAGCAAAATCTACACGACGAGTTAAATTACTCTTAAGAATAGGATCTCCAACATGTTTGCTCCACATTGGTAAACCTTGACTCTCACCTTCCTCGAGATCGCTACCGCGCACTACCGTCCACCGACTGTCACTAGCAAATATTTGGCGACTAGCTTCCACTTGATCGTTAATATCAACTAGTCGAAAAAATTTACCAATCCAACTTGCAATTTTCACCAGTATTTTGAACGTATGAGAATACTTATCTTGACCATCTTGAGTTATATGCCATCCGCAAGAGAAAATAAGGCGCGCATCTAAGGGTGCAAGTTCCAATACTGCTTGAGCAGTCCCAGAAGAGTAATTGTGAACGCCCCATGGGACAAGCACCGTTAGGACTGCATCACATTCTCTTACTGCACTTTTGATTACTTCACGGTTGTTAGTAGCACCAGGTATAATTGTCATTCGGTCTTTGAATCTATCAAGTTTGCTCACACTCTTCTCTCGACATACACCAATCACTTCATATTTATGATTAAGCGCATGTTGAACCATATACTGTCCAAGTTTTCCAGATGCCCCAACAATACAAATCTTCTTCATATTTTTTCCTTATTCTCAGTAGCACATAACTATTACTTATACCGAACCCGACTCTCGTCAGCAGGTAAGAATTATATTCTAAATATATTATTTACCTGCAAAAGTAACTTAAATTAAAAACAAAAAAGCAAGAACCGGGAAACGAATAAATAATATCGGTTCACAAAATTATTCAGGAAATAATACCTTTCCAATCAGCTTTAGGTTTGCCCAGCCATACCCACGCAATAAAATCAACCATGGGTGGCTCACCTCCAATTTCACGCAGTCGAGCATTTACCTGTCCCCTGTGATAAGCGCTGTGCATAGCAACCTGTAGCAGAGTTTCTGCTAATGATGCTTCTTCAGGTTTTTGCCCAATAATTTTTTCCAGTCGCTTTGCCCAGGGAATTTCTATAATATTTTTTAACTCATTTTCATTGAGTGTGTTTAAATATTCAGTAACCTGAGCATAACATTTATATCCCCATTTTGCTATATCAAGCAATTCAAGAAAATCAGTTTCTTTGGGAAATACAAGAGGTTGTTTCGTCCGTACATAATAGAATGCCCGCTGTACAGAACTTATGTGATAAAGAAGCTTTTTCATCTTAGAATCACTGTTTGAGGAAGAAAGTTTTAACACCGATTTCCACACTATTGCGTCAGCCCATTCCATGTGATGAAGCAACAATGTGATATTATTAATACTCTGCATAATAATTTTCCTTCTGAACCTGGTAAAAAATATAAAATAAAGTTATCAGAAATTTCACTTCAATTATAATATAATTTCAATTATGCAAAGCATCAACCCGCCTGTGCTTAGTTCCTGCTGGAAT
>CAZPSY010000280.1:0-2070 GCA_964589295.1 uncultured Ignavibacteriaceae bacterium | reverse complement strand
TTCAAAGTGCATATTGTCATTTGCTAAGGAACTCTCCCTAAATCCCTCTCTTAAAAAGAGAGTGACTTGAAAATTTTTCCTCCCCTTCTCTTTTTAAGACAAGGGGCTGGGGGATGAGTTCGGATTTTTACATTAATAGACCAACCAAATCCAATCGTTATAAATTTTACTCACTTTCCCATCTCTCTAAAACTTTTATCACACCTGCGCCATGATATGAATGATATTCCTGATCATACATAGCTTCTGCACCTATAACCGGTAGTTGATATGTTCCCTGGTTTACAACTCTTAACAAATAATAAAACTCATTGGTTATATTTCTGTTCAGATTAGTAAACAACAATAAACGATCATCACGTATATCTATATAATCAACTCTTAGAGGGTATTTTGGCGCCCAGGTTAATTCTGTTGCAGGATTCAATCTCGGGTTTTCAATTTCAAATCCGGCAGGAATCAAATCTGATATAATTATGTTCTCTGCACCTCGTTCAAAACCGGTTAGCTCTATTTTACAAACAATCAATTCTCCTTGATAAAATTTGTTATCAACTATCTTTCTTCCGGTTTTATAGCCAAAATATGTTCTTCTTATCTGTAAATATGAATCTTCCTCTTTAACCTTTTCATTTACTTTTACACCTTCGGCATTCCAGAAATAATAAACCTCACCATTACCCGCAGCTTTTAATGTAACGTTAGCGCCATTCAACTTTTCATCTGTTACAGTTAAATCTTTTCCGGTAAATTTATTAAGAGTATTCCCATCTACAATAATATCTATATAAACATTTGCATCAGCATTCAAACTTGCTGCTTTACCGAGAGCAAGAAATGCAAATGACCTTTCCTGTGTTGAATACATAAAATTTGAATTTTTCGACAGATACTTAATGATAACCGGAACTTGTTTATTCGCCGGTTCAACTTCCAGCAGCACATTAAGCATAATTGCATTAGCTCGAATATCCGAATCGAAGCTGCCGCCTGTTAAGCGCATTGGGTGAACAGGTTCGAATGAACTTGGTACAATTTCGTAATACGAATTCCATCTACCCATCAATGCGTATGAACCTGCAAGCATATAACGCATATCGGCAGAAACCAAATGCGGTCTTGCTTTGTAGTAATTCATTGTTGCTATGTCACCTTCGCCTGCAAGAGCAAGTACATACAAAGAATAAATAATTTCTTTATTGGCGATCTTATGAACCGTTCTACCTGTTTGTGATCTGGTTATATAATCAAAAGTGCTTCTCTCTTTCGCTTTCTTAGAGATGTATTTGAGAAGTTTTTTCAACACGTTTTCCGAAACATCGAATTCACCTTTTTTTGCTTCCAGTAGAAAGTGTGCCGCGTAAACCGAACCCCACCAGTTAGCGTAAGTCCCTCCCTGCCAGTAAGCCATCGAGCCATCGTATAGCTGCATTGATTCAATCTTTCGTATTCCCTCTTTGACATAGTAAACCGGGTTGGTAGTTTTATAATATTCCGGGGCAACCAGCTTCGCAAGATCTTCAAAATACAACTGCGGGAAGAGTTTCGAGACTGTCTGTTCAATGCAACCATGCGGGTAACCAACAAGATACTTTAGCTGTTTTGCAAACATAACTGCAGGAAATTTGCTGATTGTAAGTGAAGTTGTTTGTGTCCCCTTCAGGAAGTTTTTTGGGATATCAATTTTAATTTCATTACCCGCTTTAATTGTTCCCGAACCCGTTTCAACTACTAACGGAGAGATTGGTCTTATCGCAATATCAATTTCTTCTTTAATTGTTGCAAAGCCAGAAGTTTTGAATACAATCTTTCCTGCCCCAACCTCTTCTGTTGCTTCAATTCCAAAAACCGCAACACTGGTTGAGTTAGGTTCAATCTTTAACGTTTTTTTCTTCGATGATGTTATTTTCAGCGGTCCCTCAACGTTCACACTTATATCAATATTGGCAACTCTATTAGTTGTGTTTATAACTGTTACTGGTGTAACTAAAGAATCATTTACAGCAAGGAATCTCGGAACTTGCGGTTCAATTATTAAATCATCAGCAACTTTCATATGTTCTTCTGCAG
>CAZPSY010000279.1:0-2072 GCA_964589295.1 uncultured Ignavibacteriaceae bacterium | reverse complement strand
ACCATCCGGTGAAATTAAAAGCTTAGATGTTTCTCCACTTCACGAAAGCACAGAAACCACTCACTACTCTGTTTACGATTCTTTTGGTAATGCAGTAAGTACAACTACAACAATTAACTCTTCCTTTGGCTCCAAGATAGTTGTTGAAGGTGCAGGCTTTCTTCTTAATAACGAGATGGATGACTTCAGTGGAAAGCCGGGAGTGCAAAACCAGTTTGGGCTATTGGGCACTGAAGCAAACTCAATTCAGCCGGAAAAGAGAATGCTTAGCTCTATGACACCGACTATTATTTTTCAGCCAAAGGCTGATGGGCCAGTGACTCAAAAAGATGGAAAGCCATACATCATAATTGGTTCTCCGGGCGGCGCTAAAATTATAACTGCTGTGCTGCAGGTAATTTTAAACTGCATCGATTTTGAGATGAACATACGCGAAGCCGTTGAAAAACCGAGAATACATCATCAATGGCTGCCCGATTCAATCTATTATGAGCAAAAAGCATTGAGCGAAGATATTAAAAATGATCTTGTTGAAATGGGTTATACGTTTGTTGATGAAGATGCAGAGTTCCGCATAATTGGAATTACAGAAGGAATAATGATAGACCCGGAAAATAAAATTATTTACGGTGCCGCCGATCCCCGCGGTGGTGGTTTGGCTGTGGGATTTTAATAATCTCTACAGCAAATTGGGGGCTTGTGTTCTTACCATATTCTTAAAGCAACATAAGATGCAGCAGATAGATCATTCAGGAAATTAATATTCTATTCTTTAGTAACTTCGCTGAATCCTTTTTAAATAACTATTATAAAATTTTACGAAATTTTAGTGAACAAGTTCATTAAAAAAATAAATTCTATGTTGAATCTCTTCCGCCTGGGGTTAGCGGGTGGAGAAGCAAATATTTTGGAGGGAGACCTTAACCGGGCAATTATTCTTCTTGCAATACCCATGACGCTAGAGATGGTAATGGAATCTCTTTTTGCAGTGGTGGATATCTTTTTTGTAAGCAGGATTAGTGTTAATGCTATTGCTGTGGTGGGGTTGACTGAATCTATGTTGACTATCACTTACTCGTTAGGTTTTGGTGTTGCTATGGGAACAACAGCAATGGTAGCCAGACGAGTCGGGGAGAATAATACTACAGGAGCTTCAGTTTCGGCAGTGCAGGCAATTTATTTGGGCGTTATTGCCTCGCTCCCGATTATGGCTGCGGGTATGTTCTTTGCGGAAGACCTGTTACGGTTAATGGGCGCAACCGAAGCCGTAATAGTTGAAGGTGTGGGCTATACCAAACTTATTTACGGTAGTAACCTGATCATTATTCTATTATTTCTTATTAATGGAATTTTCCGTGGTGCCGGAGATGCGGCGCTTGCTATGCGCTCACTTTGGATTGCCAATGGAATAAATATTATTCTTGATCCTATACTTATTCTTGGCATAGGACCCTTTCCTGAAATGGGTATTGTGGGAGCAGCAACAGCAACAATAATCGGGCGCACTACGGGGATATGTTACCAGGTTTACCATTTATATAAAGGGAAGGGAATAATAAAAATCCATAAAGAAAACTGGGGGTTGAAAATTGATGTGGTTATCCGGCTCATTAAACTATCAGCGGGTGTAACGGCTCAGTTTATTATTGCCTCAGCTAGCTGGATATTTTTAATGCGTTTGATTTCCACTTTTGGAAGTACAGCACTCGCCGGTTATACCGTTGCAATTAGAGTAGTTATGTTTACAATTCTTCCCGCGTGGGGAATTTCCAACGCTGCGGCTACAATGGTGGGACAAAATCTTGGAGCCAATCAGCCTGAACGAGCAGAAAAATCTGTATGGCGAACAGGATATTACAATGTGATTTTTATGGGAATTGTGATGATAATCTTTCTGCTTTTTTCAAATAATATAGCAGCATTTTTTGTTAACGAAAAAGAAGTGATTGCCAATGCCGCACAATGCCTGGACATTATTGCGCTTGGTTATTTGTTTTATGCATTTGGAATGGTGCTAGTACAATCCTTTAACGGTGCGGGTGATACACGAACTCCGACCATTATGAACTTTT
>CAZPSY010000278.1:0-2076 GCA_964589295.1 uncultured Ignavibacteriaceae bacterium | reverse complement strand
TTTTTCCAAGAGAATTAATTAAAGAATATTTTCATCTAAACTATATAATATATTGGCGGGCTTCAAAAAAGCCCGCCGATAAGTAACTATCATTCAATAACAATTTTTGGAGGTGATTCTCCTTGTGCAAACTCGCCATCAGCAGTACAAAAGACAGCATAGTCGTAAGTGCCTGCAAGTGCATCATCTTTAACTTTAAGTTTTAATTTTTTACCGTCCTTTAAAAATTTTGTGTAACCATCAGCTAAACTATCAGCTTTTCCAACAGCGTTAAATAATTTAGCGGGAAATTGGAAATATGTATCTGTGCCTTCTGCAGTCCAGATAATTGTATCTTTCTTTTTTACTTTTACCATGGTTTTTGTGGAATCCGAAGCATCCACAACTTTCCACACACCCTCCACTTTCACAATTTTTAGATCAACATCTTTTGCCGGTGGCGACGGTGGGACAAAGTACATTCCGAGCAGTACCATCAATAAAAATGATCCCGTTAATAGGATTGTTAATTTAGCTTTCATTCGTTCCTCCTAAGATTGTTATTGAAATTATTATTTTATTAATGATAATATAAGGTTATCAAAACCTCTAAAAACAATGTTTTTAATTTTTATTGCTTATGTTTTCCACTAATCTTATATATCGCTCATCAGCTACAAGTTCTTTAAGCTCAGGTTGGTTTTCAATGTCAGATCTTGAATAACCATTTTGAATAGCGATACCAATCCAATGCAGAGCTTTATCCCTGTTGCCAAGGTGTTCATAGGTTGTTGCTGCACGATAAACCACCTGCACATTATCCGGCGCCATTTCTAACGATTTTTCTAATAATTTAAGTGACTTAGTTTCATTACCCACATCTGCACAATAAGATGCAAGATTAGAAATAACATCAGGATCGTTTGGATTTATTTTTAACTGTTCCTCTGCAATTTCAATAGCGCGTTTATAAGTTTCGATTGCCTTATCTTTTTTACCGGGTATTCCGTAATAAGCTGCCGCTAAATTACCCCAGGTTAGATAATCATTGTCATTTAACTCAAGTGCCTGCTCATATGTTCTTGCAGCATCTTCAAATTCTCCTTCAATATAATATAATGTGCCAAGGTTTGAATAAATATTATATGATTTGCGAATCGTGAGAGATTGTTCAAACATATCACGCGCATCCCCCCATCTTTCAAGCATATAATAGATGCCTCCTAAATTATTATATCCCCGATAATTATCTGGCGTTAACTCTATTACCATCTTGAATTGTTCAATTGCATCTTCATATCTGCCATTTTTATAATAAAAGACTCCCAGGTCATTATAGCCAGCCCAGTAACCGGTTTTCAACTTGATAGCTCTTTTAAATGTTGATTCAGCATCATCATATTTTCCCACAGACTCATACGCCTTTGCTAATCCACTGTATGCGGCTGCATTTGAAGGATCGTTTAATAAAGCCCGATTAAAGTGATCAATTGCATTACTATAGTTGCCGGTCCCGGAATAAATCATACCAAGTGTTACATTTACTGGGGCAAGCAGACTATCAAGATTGAATGCTCTCTTGCATTGTTTTTCAGCCAACTCAACCCAATCGGAAATTTTTGTAACTTCATATTTACGCCAGTACGATTCTCCCAAACCGGCATAAGCCAGTGCGTATAGTGTATCTGCATCGGTAGATTGTTGAAACAGTTTTATTGCTTCTTCAATGTTCTCAACATTTTCATATCGCTGCAAATAGCCACGCGCTTTAATATAAAATTCATAAGCTTCCGGAACAGTTGTTCCTCCTGCTTTTAGAACATCTTCCAGTTCGGGTTCTAATTCAATATGAAGCATTTCAAGTAGCTTAATAACTGATTGATCTTGCAGCGAAGAAATATTTTCTTCCTTTATATCTATTACTGATGAGTTAAGCTGCCGTATATTTTTTGCATCAACCAAATTTAAAGTTAACCTGTAAATCTCATTTAAGAACTGCAAACTTCCGGTTACTGCAAGGTTTACCCCATACATTTGGAATGCCTCATGGGGACTCTTTATTTTATTGCTGATAACTTCACTTGCAGGTACAACCCA
>CAZPSY010000277.1:0-2089 GCA_964589295.1 uncultured Ignavibacteriaceae bacterium | reverse complement strand
TTTCAATTCCCAAACTTAATTTATCTTTAAAATTAAAAGCAGAACACGGAAGTAAAAACATTTTTTGCATAGGTAGTTATAATTACAAATCGGACTCTCCTTATATTGATATGCAATCACTTCTTACAAACCCGTTGCTATGGATCGGGAATAAAGAACTTACAGAGTTTGCGGGGAAATCAATTATACAATGGTACAGGCAGCAAAACATTTCAGAACATTTAAAGTTTCTTTCCCGTTCCGCTGAAGTAATCATAAGAGAAGATGAAAGAGCTTCACTTGCTAAAAAAATATCGGCGGGAGAGGTTTCACTTGAAGCTTTAAACACTGCTTATTTGCTTATCCAAACAGAAAATATTAGAGATTGTAAACATGGATTAGCGTACATTGAGAAAATTCTTTCCGATGAAACAAATCACCTTTACAAATTAACACTTGCACTTGTTTCGCGCCCAATTATTACCGGGTTAACAGAAATACGAAGAGAAATTTTTAAGACAGCGATCAGTAACGTAAACCAGCAACAGTTCAGTGAAATATTTACAGACTTTACATTGGTTGATAAAGAATTGCTTGATGAAGAGGTTATAAATTATATTGTTGATAAAAGTAAAGGTGGTGAAAACCTTGATGTGATTGAAGCATCAATTAAAAATCTTGTGGGACTGCCGGATGGTAAGCTTGTGCATAGGATCTCATTGCTCGAATCATTTTTTCATCTTATAACAGTTTACGGTTTACATCACCCGGTTACATACAAAAGGATAAGAAGATTTGTAATGAGATTTTATGTTTTAGGCAAATCACCCGAAGTAAGTGAGGAAGCGGTAAAAACTCTTACGAATCTGCGTAACGGATTAAGAGAATGGTTTGGGGAAAACCAAAAGTTTGCTGTTGATGCTGAAACCGGCGAAGAATACGGCTGGAAAGATGTAATAACTTTTGAAGAAGGAATTGATGCTGAAGACAGGCAGAGGATAAAAAATGCAGTCATTAAAACATCTATACTTAGAGAAGCAATATTTCTTTTTTCAGGAGGAGTTTCATTAAGGTTGGATAACGTACTACCCGGCGGCGTTTGGGTAAGTAATCTAATTGCAAAAAATGATAAATCGATCTACAGGATATCGGTTCAAACAAGATTCCAGGGCGGGTTCGATATTACACTTCACTTAAACAAAAACTTTCCGCCAGCTGTGGTAAAAGAAGAGATAAAATGGCTGATACTTGCAGAAACTAATTTAAAGGGTGAACGATTGCTGCCTAAATTTGGCGGCTACTGGGATGAGTATGATCTTTGGACTGAAGACTTTGTTCCGCGAGATAGTGTTGCAAGATTCTTAAACAGAGAATTAACGAGGAAAGAAAAAAACTACGAGCAGCGCCTATATTTTCTATGGACTTTCTTTGTTTGGAATGCTGCAAAAGCTTATATCAATTTCTGGCAATTAACAAATCGCGAAATTGAACTGGCTAATCCGCTGCCGGATAATATCACTATTCCAACACACGATTACCAGACAGGCACTTTGCTCTATTCTGTCTCACAGCGAATAAAATCTTCTTCTATTACTTCTTACTTTACTAATTTTTATAAGATGTTTGTTAATAAGTCAGTTGAAGAGAACCCGGTTTTAAAAAATGATTCCATCTGGAATTATATATTCTCAGGTGTGATAGAAGCCGAAGGTGAAGAAAAAGGATTGGAAATTTTGCTATTATTTAAAAATGAATTACAGAAACCAAATGAATTTGAGGAGAAGGAACATGTCTTATCAAAATTAGATTCGTTTACTAAAACCATTAAAATTAGTGGTTACATTCCTAAAGCACCTTTTTTTGCAATCAAAAGGTTTCACAGGTGGTTCGTACTTAATGAAGAAGCATCACTAAGCGCCCAAGCAGAAATGTTATTTGATCTTTATGAAACATACGAGTTGTTTTCCCTGGAAGAAAAACACCCCGCTGTAAGAACACAATTCTTTTTAAGAACTGCGTTTAAAGATTCTTCAGAAGAATTTATAAATGCGCTTAAAGAAATAGTTAAAAAACAACACGATGGCAATGTTAATAAAGATGTGATACAGCA
>CAZPSY010000276.1:0-2095 GCA_964589295.1 uncultured Ignavibacteriaceae bacterium | reverse complement strand
CTTGTATCTTTATAAAGTTGAAAACTCATTTGTAATCCTTTCAGTTACTAGTTTTGAGCTGATTACAACCATTGGCAGCCCGGTGCCGGGAGTTGTAGAAGCTCCAACATAGTATAAATTATTATACTTTTCGTCTTTGTTTTTTGGTCTGAATGCTCCAACCTGGTTTAAATCGTGTGCAAGCCCTAAACCAGAGCCGCGGTAAAGATTTAACATTTTTTCCCAATCATCCGGCGCTAATATTTTTTTTGTTAAAATGTTTGATTGAATATCGTATCCTATTCGTTTGGATAAATCTTCGATAATATTATTTGCGAGATCTTCTTTGTCTTCCCAGGATTTTTTATATCTTAAATCAGGAACGGGGCATAGTATAAATAAATTTTCACAACCATCTGGCGCGCAGCTCTCATCAGATTTTGAAGAAGCATTTACATAGTAATAAGGTTTTTGCGGACTGATAGACGAAGTGAAAATATTATCCGCATAGTCTTTAAAGTTACTACCCAAAAAGTAATTATGATGAAGAAGGTTGCTAATCTTTCCTTTTACACCTAAATAAATTGTGAGTGGCGCAAGTGTCCAGTGTAATTCATCAAGTTTTTCTGCGCTGAATTTTTTTCTCTTTAGTACTTTCCCTCTGAACGATGCTGCATCGGAATTAGATACAAAAATATCTGCTTCCCATGCTTTTCCATTTTGATCGATCATCTGTGCAACTTTACCGTTATTGTTTCCAACCCCCAAAATTTCAGTATTATAAACAAACTTTACATTTCTATTCTCAAGAATTTTTACTATTTCTCTAACAACGCTATACATACCATTCTTAACACTCCAGTAACCGTTATTCTTCATTTCTGTATAATTTAATAAAGAATAGATTGACGGAGTTTGAAATGGAGTTGAGCCGAGAAAGAATGCAACAAGAGAAAATATTACTTTTACTTCTTCAGAATCGAATGTTCTCTCAAGTTCATCCCACATGCTTCTGTAGAGATAGGGAAGATGTTTCTTTGGAACCTTTGCAAGTTTTAAAAGATAATCCAGTTTATTTTTATAATTTGATTTAACAACCTGTTCCTCAGTATCGTGGAAAAATTCTCCGCCTTTCTTTAAGTATTTTTCAAGTTTTTCAGCCAGATTGTCTTCTATTCCACTAAACTCATCCTCTAATTTTTTTAAGTCCTTAAAGATTCGGAAAGGTTTATTATTGCCTTCAAAAAATACCTGGTAAATTGGATCAAGCTCTTTCATTACTAAAGGATTTTCTACACCAGCACTTTTGAATAAATCATCAAACTCGTAAGTCATACTCATAAACGAAGGACCCATATCAAAACGAAAACCATCTTGTTCAATTATGTTCAATCTCCCACCCGGAGTTGAGTATTTTTCAATGATAGTAATATCGTAGCCTTTATTTGAAAGACGAAGAGCGGTTGATAAACCGCCAAGACCCGAACCTATTATTATTACCTTTTTCAATTTCTGTTAAACGTTCTATTGATTTTTTTGAATATATACATTATAAAAGAAGGGAAACCGTCTAATTACAATCTAGGAGTGGTGATAACAGTGCCTTAAAATAAGTATCTCAATTTAATAATTATTATATCACACGCAAAATTTTAAGACGGTTTCCCAAATTTATTTATTTAAGCAAATTCATCTTCTTAATTTGAGCAAAATTTCCTGCTTTTAATTCATATAAATAGATTCCACTAGCAAGATTTGATGCATCAAAATTAAATTTATAAGAACCTGCTGCTAAATTTTCATTTACTAAAGTAGTAACCTCACTACCAAGAATGTTGTAAATTTTCAATGTTACAAATTCGCTATTCGCAATTGCAAAATTGATAGAGGTACTCGGGTTAAATGGATTAGGATAGTTCTGTGAAAGAGTGTAATCATTCGGAGTTATTGAAGAGATTTCCTCAATACTGGCTACACCAACAGGAAACTCGCCAACGGTTCCATCACCAAGAGCAAAGAATAAACCAAATGCCTCGCCATTCTGGTTGTTACCAGGTGTTAAGAAACCTGAAGCAAATACAACAGCACTTCCACCACCAAGAGTTGATAAATCAGC
>CAZPSY010000275.1:0-2119 GCA_964589295.1 uncultured Ignavibacteriaceae bacterium | reverse complement strand
TAGCTACCTATGCCGTGGTTTGATAGTGGGTCTAAAAGCCAGGCCAGTACGTTTGAATGCCGAACTTCGACCTGAACAATGTTTAGAGTCTCAAAAATATTAAATTGATCCAGAAGACCCTCTAATCTATCCAACTCAGGATTATCGAGTAAAAATCTTTCTAATGTCTCAATTCTATCAAGCTCTTTTGTGTCGCTCATAAAACTCTTTCGGGATAAATGATTTTAAATTTGTTCAGTGCAGTACAGATATGGTAATTTGGATCTTGTTTTGGATCAACAAATTTATTGAGTTAGTCGATATCCAAAATAAAATAGTATGTCATAATATAAAATGAAGCTATATTATACTTGTTTTGGTTTTTAGATTCCCTTTATTCTGTAATACGTCTTTTCAATACTATTAAGATCGTCATCTGAACTTTCCTTCTTTGTTTCCTTAAATTTTGAATAATCATTCTTCGCATTTTTGCGAGCTTCTTCTGTGTTTCTTTTCAACAATTTTTCGGCATTAACAATTCCTGATCCATATTCGCTTTCGTCCCAATCTTGAGGCTTTCTTGCAGTGGTTTTTATAAGTTCTTTAAAAACAAACTGCAGTTTAGTGTCATTATTGAATTGCTTTATCAGATTGACTCTACCATGATATGAGAGCCAAAGTGCTGCAACACCTGCAACATGGGCAGTTGAATACGATGTGCCACAGCTTGGAGCAACTATGTCTTTATCTTCAATTGGCTTTGATCTAAAGGCTCTCCACACAGATTCGCCAGGAGCACTTATGGTAACTTGTTTTCCATGAGATGAGCTTTTCCAGGGTTTATCATCATTGCACGTTGCGGCAACAGCTATACAGCATGAATAGCGTGCTGGGTAAACAACTGGAACCCAACTGTAGTTTCCTGCGGCGGCCATAATTATTATATTATTTCCTATTGCATGCTCCAAAGCGGCAAGGAGTGCACGGCTGCCTAACCCTCCTAAGCTGAGTGAGATAACAGAGCATTCATCCTCAACTGCCTTATAGATTGCCTTTATAACATTTCCATATGTGAATCTTGCAACCGATTTAATCGATCTGTATGGAACTAAAGTTGCCTTACATGCCACACCTGTAATTTTTCCTGGCTTTTCTGTCCCTCCTTCAGCATCTTCTGGCGGATAATCAGTCACGTCACCTCTGCTGATTATTACACTCCCAGTCGATGTCCCATGCCCTGGCTGATTCAACATATTATCATTTTTCAGTGGGTCTTCTGGAAATTGATCTTTTTCGATAAAATTATTATTTTTATTTTTTTCTAAGGCGTCATTATCCAAGTCAATGTGTTCGCAATAGCCAGTGTCAGGATGTCCAATTTTAATATCTTTACCTTTAGATAGTTTCCATGCTTCTATCACCATCATTTTTCTAAGCGGCCAAGCACGGTCTATGGGGGACTCTTTTTTTTCAGGACAATTATTGCTTGATAAAGATATTCCTGTAGGATAGGCCGATATTGGCAAATCAGGCTCGACACTCTCAAAAGCCATTTCTCCTCCTACCCAATCATTTGAGTTATTTCGAAGGTTTCGAGCAAAATCAAAAGGTGATGCGAATTTCTTAAATATTGACTCCTTAGATGATATCCCAAGCAAATAAAACTTTCTTAAGTCATACCTTGGCCTGAATCCATACTTTAACATTCTTTCATCCATTGACGGTGCATTAATAAAAACCGGTTCAATTGTGTGTGGATAATTCAAAGATAGACGGTATGTTAACTCAGAATTGTAGGTTTCGAATCTTTTTGAATCTAATATTTCACGAGTTCCCAAAATAAAATAGACCTGCTCATCTTCTTTTTCATGATAGATTTTCCATAACTCCTGAGAATAACCAGTTGAGGAAGGAATATAAATCAGTAACAATGACACTATCAAAGATACTTTAAAAAGCCTCATAGTACCCTCCACTTGAAATAATGATAACTATACATTTATGGAGTAACAGATAGGAAAAACGGTGTGAACTTATCGCGCTATTGGTAACCAAGCATAGTTTGCCATTATGATAATTTATCTTTTGTAAAACTCCAAATTGCAAATAGCCCTGTATATCAACCCATCATGATAATATT
>CAZPSY010000274.1:0-2140 GCA_964589295.1 uncultured Ignavibacteriaceae bacterium | reverse complement strand
TTTGAGATTGAACGAAAAGTTGACAGTCAGCAGTCGGCAGTAGGCAATCCTGAAGAGAATGGAATGGATTGGGTGAAGATAGGATTTGTTGAAGGGCAGGGAACAACAACTGAACCGATAAGTTATTCTTTTGTTAACAAAAATTTGACAACAGGAAAATATTCTTACAGATTAAAACAAATGGATTATAATGGAACTTACGAATACTCCAATGTGGTTGAGATAGAAGTAAATCCAATTCCCGATCACTTCTCACTTGAACAAAATTATCCAAATCCTTTTAATCCATCAACTACAATAAAGTATTCATTACCTTCAGATGGATTTATAAAGCTAAGTGTCTTTAATGCAATTGGTGAGGAAGTAAGTACGCTGGTAAGCGAATTTAAATCAGCAGGGAATTATGAAATTCATTTTGATGCTGAGGATTTAACAAACGGAATATACTTTTATAGACTCGGGGCAGATAATTTCAACTTAACAAGAAAGATGATTTTATTGAAGTAAACTTAGCTCCTATTCATTTATCTGCACCTGCCTGAACAAATGTGAATCGGGTTGATCACAAACAGGAATGATGACTTTAAATAGCTCCGCAGTTTTGCTGAATGGCAGATAAACCAGTCCGCCAATAGTATCACCGGGATTAAGAACTGATTCATTCAGGACTTCATTTTTCCAGAAATTTTTCATTTCTTCCAGATCCTTTTCAGCATTTGAATGATATATTTCGTTATTAACCTGGTTTGCTCCTGTATTAAAAATATCCATGAATAACGCAGCTCCCTTGTCTTCTCTATCACTCGATATGTCTGCAATTACACTTACAACACCAAATAGAACATTCTCAGCTGTGGCTAAATCGTGTCTGGTCTCTTCTTCCTTGTGCATCTGGTTTATTGTCATAATTTTTCTTTCAGGATCTAAAGCATAATAACGTTCAGTATAAAGCTCATCCTGAATATTTTTGTCTTCAATAACCTCCATGTAAATTTCGGTTGGATCAATTGCGAGATCAATTTCTGAATTACTTTCAACCTCAACATAGAAAAGAAAAAAATCGCCATCCTGACTTATGAATTCTATTCTACTAATTGCACACTGGATTGCTTCATCTTCGGTAAAATAACCTTCCGGCTCTTCCAGCTTTTGCGCATTAAATATCGGAGGCTGAGATGCACAACCAGCAAAAATTAATACGGCTGCCAATAAAAATATCGTCTGGGTAATATTAAATCGAAACATTATAAATCTCCTTATTCTAAATCTCTTCTCTTACTATAAATATCCTGCCAGATTTTTATTTAGTTTAATAAGTTTAATCAAACAATTATCTAGTTAAATGTTTAGTAATTAGGGCAGGAATGTTTTGGTTGTGTTACACTTGTTTGTCAATTGTTAACAATTCTATTTTTAGAAAGAGATAGTGAAATGAAGTTGTTCGCTTTTGGGATAAGAATATCTCTGCCATTGCTACTACGAAAAGACCAAAACCTCGTTATTACATAATTTGCCATTTGTTAATAGTTTAATCTTTTACAATATTAGGTGCGAATTAATTCTCATCCTCAAATTATTCAATTACATATCACTAATAGGAGGCTCTAATGAAAAAACTACTTGGTAGTTTTATGTTTGTTCTGTTTCTATTCTTGTTCTTAAACAGCTTTACTTCTGCACAACAATGGACGGATGCACAAAAGGAAGTCTGGGCTGGGGTTGAAAAGTACTGGGAAATTAATACCAGTGATCCGCTGGCATTCCTGGGATACTTTGATGATTCCTATCTTGGCTGGTCCTATGAAAATGAAGCACCGCACGTAAGAAATGATGTTGTTAAATCTTTTACTTACTGGACAAAGAAAGGGACAAACCAGTTCCATACTCTAACCCCCGCAAGAATCTGGGTAAACGGTGACTTTGCTTTTGTTCATTACTACTATTCACAAGTTATTGAACGAAAAGACGGAACACCGGTGCAGGAAAAAGGACGCTGGACGGATATTCTTATGAAGAAAAACGGCAAGTGGATGCTGGTAGGTGATCATGGCGGAGAAGTAGATAACGATTAGTTTTTAGTTTTTATTAAGCTTAAGGCGAACCTGCCTTGTCGGCAGACAGGCTTTTGTTCGCCTTTTTT
>CAZPSY010000273.1:0-2151 GCA_964589295.1 uncultured Ignavibacteriaceae bacterium | reverse complement strand
TTTCTTGTCGGAATAATTTCGGTTCTGTTGCAAATGGCAAAAACGAACAGGTTTTCACGAAGTGAATCTGAGTTTCTTATCAACAGTTATAACACGAGGGGATGTGGTATGTTTGGCCGTAAATATTTTCTTTAAAAACCGCATAGCTACATCGTTGTTCCGCTTTGCCCGAAGTAGAAAATCGATAGTATTGCCCTTTGAATCGACGGCTCGACAGGTTGTTACGGAATGAAAATTTCTTCAAGTTCAAGGCGGAAAATCAATTTGACCACAGGCATACTTGGCGTATTCCGCGGATCAAATTTATTTTCCAACGCAGTAATTGCTTGAGTTTTCGTAAAAAAGAACGGGACATTCACAAAACAATATGTAATAATATAGTTTTGAGTTGTATATTTTTTAATTAACAGAGAATAAAAATTATGAAAGTTCCGTGTGCACAGTTTGTTCCATTTATCGTAGTCGGTTTGTCATTTTTAAAACCTGAGCTTTCAAATATACAATTTCATAATTTAGCAATGATTGGTTCGGCACTGGTGCTTGGATCAAAATTTAGTCTTACTGAAATCACTCGAATGTGGCTAAAGGAAAAGAGTATAAGTACATTATCAGAATTTATTTCAGATGCAAAATTTTCAATTCCTGAAATGAATCACCTTTATGCACAGCAATTGCTTAAGCAATATAATTTGGATCGTGGGTATTTTATAATAGATGATACGATGAAGCACCACACAAAATTTTGTAAGTGGATTCACGGTGCACAAGTTTTATTTGATCACGCTTTTAATACAAATCTTAAGGCTACCTGTATTGTTTTTCTTTATTATAATAATGGTAATGACAAGGCTCCCATAAAGTTTCCAATATGCCATCGAATTTTTTATAAGGAAAAAATAAATATGCCATGGGAACTGCAAAAAAAATATGCTCATAAAAAAAAATACACACTCGCAACTGAAATGCTTGAATGGGCTTTGTCTGAAGGTTTTCCTAAATCTACTGTTTTAGCAGACTCATGGTTTGGTGTGGGTCCTTTTGTTAAAGAGCTCAAACGACTTGGGTTGAGCTATGTTATTGAGATAAAATCCTGCATGAACGTGCAGGTTCCAAGTAACAAACCAAAGCTTACACCAAAAGGTAGAGTAGCGAAGTCTCAATATGATTTGATTAAACTACCAAAACATTATAAGAATATTGAAAGTTCTCAGGCTTGTGGTTTTGTTGCAAATGAAGAAAAGGGTAAAAAAGAAAAAGTTTTGTATCATACGAAAATATCGACTATTAGGCTAAATTCTTTTTCAGATAAACAAAGGGTTGTTGAAAGTTATGACCCTATAAAAAAAACGACTAAATATCTTCTAACCGATCAACTTACCTGGGAAGCCACCAAAATTATTTCAGCTTATGATTGCCGATGGGTGATTGAGGAATTTTTTAGGAATGCAAAGCAATTAACAGATATGGAGGGAGCCACTATCAGGAGTGAGCAGGGTGTGACACTAACGTTGTGCCTGGTGTCCTGGATTGACTCCCTCCTCCATTTTGAAAATTATAAGCTTTGCACTGCTGATAAATTGCCAAAGGAGCCACTAACGGTTCCTTCAATAATCCGACGTGCACAATATGAAAATATGGAATGCTTCATTGAGAGAATTAGAACTGACGAAAGTTTTGTGCAAAAATGGTACGAAGTCGAAAAAAAATACATGAATTGGAAGCGTAAAATAAAAACCGAGTTGGTAAAAATCAAGAATGCAGCGGATCAAACAGAAAATGTTACCGCATAGATGTAAAAAAGTACAAAAACGATATTTGTCAACTGTTAAAATCCGAAAACTCAAGTAATTAGAGATTGAAAATTTAGAGTTCTATAAATTTTAAGGCTTTGGTGTACAATAGTACATCAAAGCCTTAATTTTATTACAAATGTATATTGTTATTTATCATTATAATCTACAAGAAGATTTACACTACTGTAAGTCCTGGATGTAAACTAAAGCGGCAGATGTTTCATGATCACTACCACCTGTTATCGAAACAGTATAATCTTCAACCTCACCATAAGTGAAGGATTCACATGAAGTTGCCTGTGAAGCGTTTTTCTGCTACACTCCTCTTTTTTTTTAAAACCACCGAAAAAAAGCCCAA
>CAZPSY010000272.1:0-2158 GCA_964589295.1 uncultured Ignavibacteriaceae bacterium | reverse complement strand
TCAAAGCCCAGGTGATTTACCGAAACAATTTCGAGTCGTCGGAGTCGGGAGAAGTGACTACATGCGGTATTGTAATAATTGATATTGCATTAAATTATCATGAAAACCTTATGGGGTTGCTTCATCAGAAAAATGATAAAAACGCATTTATTAGCAATGAAATAGAAATAAACAATCTTTGGGACTTTTTTTTTGAATCTGGTTTTCTCTATCCAAAAAAATTTGGGCATATTCATCAACTTAAGCCAGACCTTATAAAAACATACAAAATTCTATACACCCAGCACCCTGATATAGCACGTCATTTTATTTGTAAAACACAAAATATTATCCAAGCCCACATGTCTTCAATTAGGTTTTATGAAAATTCATGGCTTATTCATCATCATGCTGCTAGACGTTCATCGTTTAAAAGCGGCGGTTTATCTGTGCTTAATCAGATAGGCCGGTTTATCAATGACTCACACAGGTTACATTCTGCAAAAATGGATTTTGTCTTTTGCTACTATAGAGATACAAATAAATTCCCAAATCGTGTTTTTGGCGGAGCATCTAGAAATATTAATAATCCAAAAGCGTGTTCTGTTGACCCTTTTGCCTATTTATATTTAGCCGACAAATCAAACAAAGAGACAGTTATCCCTTGGAGTTGGGAATTAACCGATAGTGAATATGAAGATTTAGAGGAACTTAACGTATACTATAAGTATAAATCAGATGGTCTGATGCTAAAAGCGCTAAACCTTTTACCTTCAAAATTCATGATGAACAATCTTTCAGATGAATTTAACAAAATTGGATTGAAAAGAGAACGGTACCTTTTTTCATTAAAAAATGAAGGTATTTTAAAGACTATTTTTATGGTCAATCTTTCAGATAATGGTCTAAATTTATCTAATCTGACAAATAGTATTACAGTATACGTAATTGATTCTGATGACCTACCATTCGATACATTAGATTCCATTATTAGGATAATTTCTGAAAAGTTAAAAATGGAGAAAACCCCAATAATGGTATATCCAATTGAATACATGGAAAAAGAGCAAATTCCATTTGATAGAATTTACAACCTGTGGATTTTAAACATGAACAACACTGATAATTATTTTAGATATCTCAAGAGATTACTAAAATTTATTCAGCATTGAACAAGACTATATAAAAATGGTTAATGATAAAAAGAAAATTGATGCTCGTCTTTATAATAGTAGGATTATTGACAACTATATCAAGTTAATAAAGAAACGCTATCCTTCGGTAGATATTATACAATTATTAAACGCGGCAAAAATGACACCTTATGAAGTTGCGGATGAGGGTCATTGGTTCACCCAAAAACAGATTAATCTTTTTCATGATAAACTTTCTCAAATTACCAAAAATGAAAATATCGCAAGGGAAGCTGGACGATATGGTGCATCTCCAGAGGCAATTGGTGTTATGCGCAAATATGTTCTTGGGATGGTTAGCCCTTTAAAAGTTTATGAAGTAGCAGGCAAGGCTGCAGAAAAATTTACAAAATCAACTAATTATGAATCTAATAAATTAGCCTACAACAAAGTTGAAATCCGTGTTACCCCCCGGGAGGGGGTTCAAGAACAGCCCTTCCAATGTGAAAATCGAATAGGTCTTTTTGAAGCAATAACGATGATTTTCACAAACAAGCTCCCCCAAATCGACCACCCTGAATGCGTGTTTCGGGGTGGAAAAACCTGTAGATATGTGGTTACCTGGGAAAAATCATTCTCAGATATCTGGAAAAGACTTCGAAATTATGCCCTTTTATTCTTCGCTATAATCTTAGCAGGATTCATATTCATCGACCCACTTTTTACATTATCTGCAATGTTACCGATTTCGGTTTTTCTTATCTTTTTGCTTACCTCCATAAGTGATCGAACAGAAAAACTTGAGATGTTGAAGAGCCTCAATCATTTGAGAGATCTCAGCGATCAGATGATTGAAAATATTGAGATCAATTATAACAATTCCTTGATGACAAACGAAATTGGACTTGCCATCAGCAAATACACAAGAAAAGAAGATATCCTGACCAATATTATTAGAATATCAGAAAATCGTCTGGATTATGACAGGGGGATTATTCTCCTGGCAAGTGCCGACAAAACCAAGCTGCAATTCAAGGCCGGTTTTG